>NZ_RZSA01000586.1:0-4291 GCF_003998075.1 Mesorhizobium sp. M2A.F.Ca.ET.037.01.1.1
GGTGGGCGCGCCGCATGATTGTCTCAAAACCCACTATGCGGCCGAAGACCGCCTGTTCCTGCCGGTCGAAAACATCGAGCTTCTATCGCGCTACGGCTCGGATTCGGCCGAAGCGACGCTCGACAAACTGGGCGGCGGCGCCTGGCAGGCGCGCAAGGCGCGGCTCAAGCGGCGCCTGCTCGATATGGCCGGGCAATTGATCCGCATTGCCGCCGAGCGGCAGATGCGCTCCGCGCCAACCATGATTCCCGCCGAGGGGCTCTATGGCGAGTTTGCCGCGCGCTTCCCCTATGAGGAGACCGACGACCAGCAGACGGCGATCGATTCCGTCATGGACGATCTCGGTGCCGGCAAGCCGATGGACCGGCTGGTCTGCGGCGATGTCGGTTTCGGCAAGACGGAAGTGGCGCTGCGCGCCGCTTTCATCGCCGCCATGGAAGGTTTCCAGGTGGCGGTCGTGGTGCCGACGACGCTTCTGTCGCGCCAGCATTTCAAGACCTTCTCGCAGCGCTTCTCGGGCCTGCCGATCCGCATCGCGCAGGCGTCGCGCCTTGTCGGCTCCAAGGAACTGACGGAAACCAAGAAAGGCATTGCCGAGGGCACGATCGACATCGTCGTCGGCACGCATGCGCTGCTCGGCAGCTCGATCTCATTCAAGAATCTCGGACTTCTGATCATCGACGAGGAGCAGCATTTCGGCGTCAAGCACAAGGAGCGGCTAAAGGAGCTCAAGAACGACGTGCATGTGCTCACGCTTTCGGCGACGCCGATCCCGCGCACGCTGCAGCTGGCGCTGACCGGCGTGCGCGAGCTGTCGCTGATCGCCACGCCTCCGGTTGACCGCATGGCGGTGCGCACCTTCATCTCGCCCTTCGACCCGCTGGTCATCCGCGAGACGCTGCTGCGCGAGCGCTATCGCGGCGGCCATTCCTTCTATGTCGTGCCGCGCATCAGCGACCTGGCCGAAATCCATGATTTCCTGAAGGAATCCGTGCCGGAGCTGAAGGTGGCGGTGGCGCACGGCCAGATGCCACCGGGCGAGCTCGACGACATCATGAACGCCTTCTACGACGGGCAGTACGATGTGCTCCTGTCGACCACCATCGTCGAATCCGGCCTCGACATCCCGACCGCCAACACGCTGATCATCCATCGCGCCGACATGTTCGGCCTGGCGCAGCTCTACCAGTTGCGCGGCCGTGTCGGCCGCTCGAAGGTGCGCGCCTACGCGCTGTTCACGCTGCCGGCCAACCGGAAGCTGACCGACACGGCCGAGCGCCGGCTGAAGGTGCTGCAGTCGCTCGACACGCTCGGCGCCGGCTTCCAGCTCGCCAGCCACGACCTCGACATCCGCGGCGCCGGCAATCTTCTCGGCGAAGAGCAGTCGGGGCATATCAAGGAGGTCGGCTTCGAGCTCTACCAGCAGATGCTGGAGGAGGCGGTCGCCGAGGTGAAGGATACCGGCGAGGCACAGGACGGCGGCTGGTCGCCGCTGATCGCGGTCGGCACCGCGGTGATGATCCCGGAAAGCTATGTGCCGGACCTGCAGCTCCGCATGGCGCTTTACCGTCGGCTGGGCGACCTCGAGACGACCGAGGAGATCGACGGTTTCGGCGCCGAGCTGATCGACCGTTTCGGGCCGCTGCCGGAAGAGGTGACGCATCTGTTGAAGATCGTCTTCATCAAGGCGCTCTGCCGCAAGGCCAATGTCGAGAAGCTCGATGCCGGCCCCAAGGGCGTCGTCATCCATTTCCGCAAGCGCGAATTCCCCAATCCGGTCGGGCTGGTCAAGTTCATCGGCGAGCAGGGCTCGCTGGCCAAGATCAGGGCCGACCACAGCGTCGTCTTCATCCGCGACTGGCCGAATGCGGAGAAGCGGCTGGCAGGCTCGGCCGTGGTGATGACGCAGCTGGCGCGGCTCGTCGACAAGGCCGCGTAGCAGCATCGGGTCCATTCGCCACCGCTGAAAAACCCGGCTAGAATAGGCAGTCGGCTTCGTGTAAGGAGCCGCGACCTCTGTTGGGGCGAAAATAGCGGGCAAGGGCGCTCGCCGAGAAGAGTATTGGGTGCAGCGATGACGAAATGGTCGCCGAATTCGTGGAGAGAGAAGCCGATCAAGCAGGTTCCGGCCTATCCGGACCTTGCCGCGCTGAAGGCGACGGAAGCCCAGCTCGCCACGTTCCCGCCGCTGGTCTTTGCCGGTGAAGCGCGCAAGCTGAAGAAGCAACTGGCGGCGGTCGCCGCCGGCGAAGCCTTCCTGCTCCAGGGCGGCGACTGCGCCGAGAGCTTTGCCGAGCACGGCGCCGACAACATCCGCGACTTCTTCCGCGTCTTCCTGCAGATGTCGGTGGTGCTCACCTTCGCCGGCGCGCAGCCGGTGGTGAAGGTCGGCCGCGTCGCCGGCCAGTTCGCCAAGCCGCGCTCCTCCGACAACGAGACCAAGGGCGGGGTGACATTGCCGAGCTATCGCGGCGACATCATCAACGGCATCGAGTTCGACGCCAGGTCGCGCATCCCGGATCCCGCCCGGCAGGAGATGGCCTACCGCCAGTCGGCCGCGACGCTCAACCTTCTGCGCGCCTTCGCGCAGGGCGGCTATGCCAGCCTGGAGAACGTGCATCGCTGGATGCTGGGCTTCGTCGCCGACAGCCCCCAGGGTGAGAAGTACGAATCGCTTGCCAACCGCATCACCGAGACGATGGAATTCATGCGCGCGGTCGGCATCACGTCGGAAACCAATTTCGCGCTGCGCGAGACCGATTTCTACACCAGTCACGAGGCACTGCTGCTCGGCTACGAGGAAGCGCTGACGCGCGTCGATTCCACCTCCGGCGACTGGTACGCAACCTCGGGCCACATGATCTGGATCGGCGATCGCACCCGCCAGCCCGACCATGCGCATGTCGAATATTGCCGCGGCATCAAGAACCCGCTTGGCCTGAAATGCGGACCTTCGCTGACGCCGGATGGTTTGCTGGAATTGATCGACCTGCTCAATCCCGAGAATGAGCCTGGACGGTTGACGCTGATTGCCCGCTTCGGCTCCGACAAGGTGGCCGAGCACCTGCCGAAGCTGGTGCGGGCGGTGAAGAAGGAAGGCCGCAGCGTCGTGTGGTCGTCCGATCCGATGCATGGCAACACCATCGAGGCGGCCGGCTACAAGACGCGGCCGTTCGACCGGATTCTCAAGGAAGTGCAGACCTTCTTCGAGGTGCATCGCGCCGAAGGCACGCATCCGGGCGGCATCCATGTCGAGATGACCGGCAAGAACGTCACCGAATGCACGGGCGGCGCCCGCGCCATCACGGCCGAGGACCTGCACGACCGCTATCATACCCATTGCGATCCGCGCCTTAACGCGGATCAGGCGATCGAGCTCGCCTTCCTGGTCTCGGATCTGCTCAAGAAGAGCCATCCGATCCAGCACAAGCAGGTTGCCAACGCCTGAGTAGCGCCCGGCGCTTGTTCATTGGAAGCGCCGGCGAAACCGGCGCCTTTTCAATTCAGGCGGGTGGATCAAGCCTAAAGCGCGTCGCGATCTTTCAGATTCGCTCCATACGCTTTAGGTTTTTGATTTCATGCATGTCTTTGTCCCGAAACCGGTTCCCACTTTCGGGAGACATGCTTTAGCCGGTCATTCCGGGTCGGGCGGCCCGGGCGGGTCTCCCGGGAAACTCGATCTGCCGGGTGGAATGACAGCGAAGTTGATCTCCAGGGGCGGCGCCCTGAGCGACCAGTCGAAGGACACCGTCTTGACCGGCAGGCCGTCGGTCCAGGCCAATTGCTGCGGCGTGAGTGGCCAGCCTTTCGGCCACACCAGCAGCATTCCCTGATCCCGCAGGCGCTGGTCGGTGATCCATGGTGCGAGGCGCCTGTCGAGAGCCGTGAAGATGGAAGGCTGGTCCGCGGCTTCCAGCCCGGCGAGCCGGGCCACGCCGTCTTCGCCGCCGACAATGCCTAACGGCCCGGGCACCGCGTCATGCCAGATCGCCTCGGCTGTCCGCGAGATCGATTGCGCCGGCCAGCACATCGGCTGCAGGTGACCGCGGACGTTGCAGCCGGTCCAGCGGGTGACGGCGTAGGCGCTCGATACGGCGACCACGCATAGCAGGGCCAGCACCGTCAACCGGCGCAATTCCGTCGCTCCCAGCCGGTGGCCCAGGAGCGCGATCGCCAGGGCGCCCACGAGATTGTACATCGTCGCGCCCCAGGACTCGCCGGTGCCTGTGAACAGCGAGGCGATCATGATGAGGAGCGCTGGCCCCAGACCCATCCACGCCAGATAGATAAT
>NZ_RZSA01000587.1:0-4290 GCF_003998075.1 Mesorhizobium sp. M2A.F.Ca.ET.037.01.1.1
ACAGCTCTCGCTGCTTTCCGTCGACGAATTGTCGGAGCGCATCGCCCTGCTGCGCGACGAGATCGCCAGGCTTGAGGCAGAGCGGGCCGCCAAGAGCGCCACCAAATCCGCCGCCGACGCATTGTTCCGGCGCGGATAATTTCGTCGGCGCGCAAGACCGCCGCCGAAAAGCCCCAATACGCCTGTTTTCAGACCCCGGCGCCCGAACCAGGATCAAGCGATGTTTGCAACCTACCGACCGATCCTCTCGCTGCTGCGCGGTACCGCCTTCCTGCTCGCGGCATCCGGCCTGCACGGCCTGCTGTTGCCGCTGCGCGGCCAGATCGAGGGCTTTTCGACCGCATCGCTCGGCCTGATGGGCACGGCCTGGGCAGGCGGCTTCGTCACCGGCTGTTTCTTCGCCCCGCGCCTTGTGCGCCGCGCCGGCCATGTCCGGGCCTTCGGCGCCTTCGCCGCGTCGGGCGCCATCATCGCGCTGCTCACCGGCCTCATCATCGATGAATATTTCTGGATTCTTTTGCGCGCCTTCACCGGCTTCACCATGGCCGGCGCCTTCATGGTGATCGAGAGCTGGCTGAACGAGAAGGCCACCAACGAGAACCGCGGCACCGTCTTCGGCCTCTATATGATGGTTACCTATGCATCGATCATGGGCGGCCAGATGATCGTCGCCGGCGGAGACGTACGATCGGCCTCGCTGTTCATGATCACCGGCATCCTGTTTTGCCTTTCGCTCATTCCGACGGCGGTTTCTACCCAATCGACCCCGAAGCCGCTGCAGGACGTCAAGCTCGACGTCAAAGGCCTGTACGCCAATTCGCCGGTGTCGGCGGTGGCGTGCCTCTTGATCGGCATAGCCAACGGCGCCTGGGGCACGCTCGGCGCCGTCTATGGCGCGCGCATCGGCATCTCCACCGCCGAGATCGCGCTGATGATGAGCCTTGTCGTCGTTTCCGGCGCCGCCATGCAGCTTCCGGCCGGGCGCCTTTCCGATACAACCGACCGCCGCTTCGTGCTGGCGGGTGCTGCCTTCGGCGCGGCCCTGGTCGCGGTGCTGATCTTCATGTTCGCGCCGCGCTCGGGCGTCTTCGTCATCGTGCTGACCGCTGCGTACGGCGCTTTCGCCTACACGCTCTATTCGATCGCCGTCGCGCATGCCAACGACCATGCCCGCGCTGAGGACTTCGTCAAGGTTTCGGGCGGCCTGTTGCTGCTCTACGGCTTCGGCACGATGATCGGCCCGCTTTTGGCCGCGGCCTTGATGGGTTCGGTGCGTACGGAGGGGCTTTTCCTGGCAACTGCGCTCGCTCATCTCAGCCTCGCCGGCTACACGCTGCTGCGTATCCGCGCCCGCGCGCCGGTGCCGATCGAAAACCGCGATGCGTTCAAGACGCAGCCCGCGGACCGCGCCGTCACGCCCGAAGCAACCCGGCTCGATCCGCGCAGAAAGATTGAAACCAATAGTTGAGATTCCGAAAACTTTGCCCCACAAATAACGGCATGATGTTTTCTGACGCCTTTGTGGCGATAGCCGACCCCAATCGGCGCTATCTCTTGGAAGAACTCCGGCGCGGCCCGAAGACGGTGAACGAACTGGCGGCCGGATTGCCCGTCTCGCGCCCGGCTGTTTCCCAGCATCTGAAGGTTCTGCTCGATGCCGGCCTTGTCAATGCCAAGGCCGAAGGCACCAGGCGCGTCTATACTGTCAGCAGCGCCGGCTTCCTTAGGCTGAACATCTGGCTCGACCAGTTCTGGGAAACGGCGCCGGGGGAATGATCTAAACCGCGTCGCGATCTTTCAGATTCGCTCCACGCTTAGGTTTTTGATTTCACGCATGTCTTTGTCCTCGATACCGGTTCCCACTTTCGGGAGACATGCTTTAGCCGTTGTTGTAGGGGAAGAACTTGAAATAGGGCTGCGCTTCCTCGACCACGCGGGCAAAGGATGGGCGCGCCAGCAGACGATCGTGATAGCGTTTCAGCGTCGGAAACCTGTCGCCGAACGGTTCAACCTTGTTGGCATAGAACAAGGCGGGTGAGGCCGAGCAGTCGGCCATGGTGAAGGTGTCGCCGACCGCCCAGATTTTTTCCTGCATCTCCTTTTCGACGATGTCATAGGCGTTGCGCAACTGCGCGCGGCTTTCCTCGACGCCGAATGGATCGGTCTGCTTCTTTGGCCGCAGCCGGTCGCCGACGATCTTCTGCATCGGCGCCTGCACGTAGAAATCATAGAAGCGGTCGGCCTGACGGACCTGAAGGGCAAAGTCGATGTCGGTGGGCACCAGCGTGACAGGCCCGGGATAATGCGCAGCCAGATATTCAATGATGATGGTCGATTCCAGCAGCGTTCGCTCGCGCGCATCGTCGCGCAGCGCCGGCATCTTGCCAGTCGGCGACACTTTCAGGAACGCCGCGCGCGAGGCCTGGTCGCCGAGATTGACGATGACCGGATTGAATGGCGTGTCGTTCTCGTAGAACGCGATCAGTGGCTTCCAGCAAAACGAAGCCAGCGGGTGGAAATGGAAAGTCAGGGACATGCTTGGCCTCTTTGTCGCCTTCAATCACGGTTGAAGAATTCACCTGTCGCATGCCGGCCGCGTCAAGTTCCGGCCGTTCGGCGCGATAGCGTCGATGATCTGCCGCCAGTCGTTGCGGTGCAGCTCATGGCCGCCGCCTTCGATCTTGACCAGCCTTGCGCCGGGAACCACCTTTGCCAACGCCTCGCCATGTTCGATCGGAAAGAGCGGATCGGCGGTGCCGTGGATGACGAGCAGCGGTGCCATCAGGTCTCGCACCGTCCGTTTCGGGCCGCCGCCCTTGAGCAGGAAATGGTTGGTCGCGCTGGCGAGGCCGCCGGAGCGATCATAGTCCGCCTCGATCATCGCGTGCGTGCGTTCCTCGTCGAATGGATGGCGCGTGCTGGCGATCGCGCGGGCGTCCTTGACCATGAAGTCGAGCACCTGCTTCCTGTTCGACCAGTCGACGTCGCCGCCTTGCGCCGAATGCTCCTTGTAGGCTTCGGTCGGTCCGGGCAGGCCGGACGTATCGACGCCGAGCGGCGAAGATGAGATCACGGTGAGCGCGCTGACGCGTTCAGGATATTTCAGCGCCACGTTCTGCGCGAGCATGCCGCCCATCGACAGGCCGACGACATGCCCCTTGCCGACGCCGTGGTCATCGAGCACCTGGATCGCATCGTCCACCATATCCCCGAAATTGTAGGGCGGCGTGCCCGGCGGGTATTTCGTCGACAGTCCAGTGTCGCGGTTGTCGTAGCGGATGACAAAGCGGCCGCGCCTGGCGAGTTGCCGGCAGAAGGCTTCCGGCCACCACAGCATCGAGGCCATGGCGCCCATGATCAGAAGGATCGGCGGATCTTTCGGACTGCCGAAGCTTTCCGAAACGATGTCGGGGCGCTGCGCCGCGTAGGTCATCTGCTCCTCCAATCCGATTGCATTTTGCAATCAGTTGCACGATAGTGAAACCGATATCATAATGCAACTGGTTTTTCTGGAGACTGCCATGAACATCGACCGCCGGTCCGGTTGCCCGATCAATCTGTCGCTCGAAGTGTTCGGCGACCGTTGGAGCCTGATCATCCTGCGCGACGTGATCTTTGGCGGCCGGCGCCATTTTCGCGAGCTGCTCAATGGCTCGCTGGAGGGCATCGCCTCCAACATCCTGGCCGACCGGCTGAAGCGGCTGATGGCGCTCGGCCTGCTGACCAAGGCCGACGACCCCAGCCACAAGCAGAAGGCGATCTACAGCCTGACCGAGATGGCGATCACGCTGGTGCCGATCATGGCGCAGCTCGGCGCCTGGGGACGCGTCTGGCTGCCGGTCAGCGAAGAATTGTCGATCCGCGCCGAGCTGCTCGAAAAGGGCGGTCCGCCGCTATGGGAGCAATTCATGGACGAGTTGCGCCATGAGCATCTAGGCGCGCCTTCGAGGACGCCGCCCGGCGCGCCGAGCGTGCGCCAGCAGTTGCGGGCCGCTTATGAGGCCGTCGTCGAGCGCAAGGCCGAGGAACTTCGCCACATCAAGACAGAGGCTTGAAGCCCGTTGCGCGGATCGGGTGCAGCGCGCCGCGATTTAAAGCATGTCTCTCGAAAGTGGAACCGGTTTCGGGATAAGACATGCGTATCAAAGACCTAAAGCGCATGGAGCGAATCCGAAGGATCACGACGCGCTTTAAGCTGAAGGGGACGCACGTAAGCGCGTCAGATGCCCTCGCCGGCGAGCTCTTCCGAAAGCGTTGAAACCTGGTCCTGGGCGCTGCGCATCATCGGAT
>NZ_RZSA01000588.1:0-4281 GCF_003998075.1 Mesorhizobium sp. M2A.F.Ca.ET.037.01.1.1
GCGGCATCCATCCGGCGGTGCCGCTGGTCGTAGTGTCGGCGCATGATGATCCCGTCACCATCCGCCGCGCCCTCGATCTCGGCGCGTCCGGCTTCATCTCCAAATCGGCCAGCATGGAAGAAATCCGCGCCGCGGTGCAGGCCGTGCTCGCCGGCGATATCGCAGCACCTGCCGGTGTCGAGCTCGGCGTCGAGCGCGACCCGGAAATCTCCGACCTGATCAAGCGCCTGCAGGCGCTGACGCCGCAGCAGACGCGGGTGCTCGGCATGCTGGCGGAAGGCCTCCTCAACAAGCAGATCGCCTATGAGCTCGGCGTCTCCGAGGCCACCATCAAGGCGCATGTCTCGGCCATCCTGCAGAAGCTCGGCGTCGACAGCCGCACCCAGGCGGTCATCCAGCTCTCCAAGATCGGCAATGACCCGCTGCAGCCGGTAAGTTAGCTACTTCTGCCTCTACTCCGCCGCCGGCGCCAGCGGCCTGACCCGCGCCATCATCGAGCGCAGCACGGCGGGCTTCACCGGCTTGTTGACGACCGGAATGTCGAGCTGGCTTGCGGCGGCGCGCATCTCGCTGGAGCGGTCGGCGGTGACCAGCACGCAGGGCAGGTCCTGGCCGTAGGCGGCGCGTAACCTGGCGATCGCGTCGAGCCCGGTGCCGCCATCGAGATGATAGTCAGCAAGCACGACGTCCGGCCTCACCGCGCCGGGTCCCATGAGCTCTCCCGATCCCGAAGCCGTCTCGACATGGCAGTCCCAGCCTTCGAGCAGCAGCCGCATGCCGTCGAGGATGCGCGCATCATTGTCGATGCAGAGCACATTGAGCCCGGCAAGCGTCGACGCAGAGCGGGCCGGGGCTTTGCCGATTTCGCGCGGCGGCGCCGCGACCTCCGCGACCGGCAGGATGACGGAAAAGCGCGTGCCCTTGCCCGGGTTGGAGAAAATGCGGATTTCGAGTCGCAGCACCCGCGCGATGCGGTCGACAATGGAGAGCCCCAGGCCAAGGCCTTCTGCCTCGCGTACGCCCTCGTCGAGGCGTGTGAATTCGTGGAAGACAGTGTTGAGCTTGTCGCCGGCGATGCCAATGCCGGTGTCGATCACCTGGATTTCGGCCAGTTCGCCGCGTCGCCGCACCCCAACCAGGATGCGGCCCTTGCGCGTGTATTTGATGGCGTTCGAGACCAGGTTCTGGATCAGCCGGCGCAAAAGGTTGCGATCGGTCATGACGCCGAGCGAGGACGGCATGATCTTGAGCTCGAGCTTCTTTTCGGCGGCCAAAGGGCGGAAGTCATTGCCGATCTGCCCGAGCAGCCCGCCGAGGCTGAAGGCGGTGTCCTCGGGCTTCATGGCGCCGGCATCGAGCCGCGAGATGTCGAGCACCGCGCCGAGGATGGTTTCGACCGATTCCAGCGAGGATTCGATGTTGATGGCCGCCTTGCCGGCCGGCCCCTTGCCGGCCTTCTCGATCAGCGACGAGCAATAGAGACGCGCCGCGTTGAGCGGCTGCAGAATGTCGTGCCCGGCGGCGGCGAGGAAGCGCGTCTTGCCGAGATTGGCCTCCTCGGCCAGCATCTGCGCCTGCGCCAGCTCCTCGTTGACCCGGGTGAGCTCGACGGTGCGGGTCTTGACCCGCTGTTCCAGCGATTCATTGGCCCGTTTCAGCGCCAGGTCCTGCTCGACGCGGCCGGAGATGTCGGCATAGGTGGCGACGATGCCGCCGTCGGGCATCGGGTTGGAGCGCAGCTCCAGAATGCGTCCGCTGGTCTTCAGCTCCATCTGCCATGGCCCGGCGAAGCTGGTCAGCCGGTTGAGCATCGTCACGCGCTGGTCAGCCGGGATATCGCCGCGTTCGGCAAGATGGCGCAGGATCCGGTCAAGCGACACGCCGACCTGGCCCATCTCGTCCGGCAGGTCGAACAGCTGCCGGTATTGCCGGTTCCAGCAGATCAGCCGGAAATCGCGGTCGAAGACGGTGATGCCTTGCTCCATCTGGTCGAGGGCGATCTGGAGCAGGTCGCGATTGTGCTGCAGCGCCTCGGTGGCGTCGTCGAGCAGCTTGAAGGCATCCTTGGAATCGTGGTCGTTGCGGCGGAACAGCAGCGACAGGATCAGCCGCGCCGAGGACGAGCCGACGGCGCTTGCCAGCAATTGCTCCGAGAAGCGGATGACATCCATGCTCGCTTGCTCCTTGCCGTGGAGCGAGACGCTTGCGCTCTTCTCGAAGGACTGGAAGGAGCGCTCCGTGCGCTCGACGCCGAGATAGCGCGAGATCGTGTCCTTGAGATCATTGACGGTGACGGCGGTGCGGAAGCGCCTGAGGCTTGGCATTGGGCCTGCCTCGCGCGGCACGAAGATCGCCGCCTGGATGCGCTCCAGCGGCACCGACGCGCGCGACAGGGACCCCAGCACGAAAAACAGGGCGTTGACCGAGAGGCTCCACAGCACGCCGTGGTTCAGCGGCTCGCCGACGGTGCCGAACAGCGCCTGTGGCCTCAGCGCCTCGAAGCCGAACAGCCCGTGGACGACGATGTCGGAACCCGGGCCGGCGAGCGAAGGCAGAAGAAGCGTGTAACCCCAGACAGCGATGCCCGCGACCATGCCGAGCGCGGCGCCCCGGCCGTTGGCGCGGCGCCAGATCAGGCCGCCGATCAGCGACGGCGCGAATTGCGCGATCGCCGCGAAAGACATCAGCCCGATCGAGGACAGCCGCGCGCTGTTGGTGCTCTCGCGGTAGTAGAGGAAGGCGATGAACAGCAGGATGAAGATGGACGCGCGGCGTACGTTGAGGATCAGTGTCGACCAATCCTCATTCTCCGAGGCGCTGGTCTTGATCACGCGGCGCACGAACAGCGGGATGATGAGATCGTTGGAGATCATGATCGACAGCGCGACGCTCTCGACGATCACCATGGCGGTCGCCGCCGACAGGCCGCCGACGAAGGCGGCCATGGCGAGCACGTCATGGCCGCCGAGCAGCGGCAGCGACAGGACATAAAGGTCGCTGCTGGTCTTGGTGCCGACCAGCGACAGGCCGGCAAAGGCGATCGGCAGCACGAAGAGGTTGATCGCCACGAGATAGAGCGGAAACAGCCAGGTCGCCGTGCGCAGTTCCGCCTCGCTGCGGTTCTCCACGATGGTGACATAGAATTGCCGCGGCAGCATCAGGATGGCAAAGCCGCTCAAGCCCGTCAGCACCAGCCAGGTGGCCAGCGAGGTGTTGTAGCTCATCGCCTGGCGTACCTGGCCGTTCCCGGCGAGCCTGGCGAACATGTCGCCGGGGCCGCCGAAGATCAGGAACGTGACCATCAGGCCGATGGCTATGAATGCGGCGAGCTTCACCACGGTCTCGACCGCAACGGCCAGAACCAGCCCGTCCTGATGTTCCGTGGCATCGGCGTGGCGGGTGCCGAACAGCACCGCGAACAGCGCCAGAAGCATCGCTACCACCAGCGAGATGTCGCTGACGAACGGATCGAAAGAGGGCGGCGAGCCGGTATAGTGCTCGACCATCAGGCTGACCGAGCCCGAAATCGCCTTGAGCTGCAGCGCGATATAGGGCACCGCGCCGATCGTGGCGATCAAGGTCGCGATCGCCGCGACGGTGAAGCTCTTGCCGTAGCGGGCGCCGAGGAAGTCGGCGATCGAGGTGATCTTCTCGCTCTTCGCCAGCCGAACCAGGCGGTTGAGCAGCGGGAAGCCGAACACGAAGACCAGCACCGGGCCGGTATAGATGCCGAGGAATTCGAGGCCGCGCTCGGAGGAAAGGCCGACCGAGCCGAAGAAGGTCCAGGAGGTGCAGTAGATGGCCAGGCTAAGCGCATAGATGAACGGCCGCGCCCGGCCGAGCCCCGCGGCGGCCGCGCGCCGGTCGCCGACGCTGGCAATGGCGAAAAGCAGCGTCACATAGGCGATCGCGATGATGACGACGAACCAGCCTTGCACGGCCCGTGCTTCCTCCCTGGCCGGTCTCCCATCCGGCCTGCCCAACCATTCCGGAAAAATACCAGGCGATTTGCCGTCCGGAATTGCGTCTGAACAAATACCCGGAGCGTTCAGGCATCTCGATGAAACGCTCGACCACCCCGACGCAACCACAGCTCGGGGCCCAAGTCCATCGCGGCTTTCGGCGCATATGCGGCTGATGGACGATGCGTGACACAAACCGGTGCCTTCATTGTTTTTCCGGTTTTGCAACCGGGGGTTTTTGTTATTGTGGGCTCGGGTCGGCGCCCAAGGACAACTGGTGAGGCGGCAGTGCGGCCCGCCACGGCAAGGAGGGTCGAAT
>NZ_RZSA01000589.1:0-4266 GCF_003998075.1 Mesorhizobium sp. M2A.F.Ca.ET.037.01.1.1
CTGTGATCCATGCTCACAGCTGACCCTCGATTTGCTCGTTTGTCAATCGGCCGGCAATGGCGTTTTCTGCGTCCATGGCACCAAAACACGAGGGTACGGCAATGAGTGCTTACACCGGCACGTTGAATGAGACACAGCGCATGGACGGCACCGCGGCCGTCGCGGTGGCGCTTACGGTGCTTGGCTGGGCTTCGGCGTTCCCGGCGATCCGCGCCGGCCTTACCTCCTTCCAGCCGCTGGAGCTCGGCGCGCTGCGCTTTGCCATCGCTGCGGTCCCGGCCGCCATATTTCTCGCGGTGAAGCGCCCGGCGCTGCCCAGGATCGGCGAGCTGTGGCGCTTCGCCTTTGGCGGCGCCATCTTCGTCGCGCTCTACACCGCCATGCTCAATTTCGGCGAGCTCACGGTCTCGGCGGGTGCGGCCGGCTTCATCATCAATGTCAGCCCGATCTTCACCGCAATCATGGCCATGGCCCTGCTCGGCGAGCGGTTCTCAGGCATCGCCTGGCTGGGCACGGTCATTTCCTTCGCTGGCATCGGCATCATCGCGGTGGCCGACGGACATGGCCTGCATTTCAATACCGGCGCGCTGCTGGTGCTGGGCTCGGCGCTTTGCTCGGCCGTCAACACGATCGTCCAGAAGCCGCTCTTTGCCCGCCATCATCCGCTGACGATATCCGCCTCCAACATGGTGCTCGGCGCGCTCTGCCTGTCGCCATTCCTGACGGAAGCGTTTTCGCAGGCGGCGGTCGCCGACACTGCCGGTCTCGGCGCCGTCATCTATCTCGGCATTGTGCCCTCGTTGATCGCCTATGCGGCCTGGGCGACCGCGCTGTCGCGCCTGCCTGCCGCCCGCGCCTCGAACTTCCTCTATCTGGTCTCGCCGACCTCCGCTTTGATCGGCTTCTTCTGGCTGGGCGAAGTGCCGTCGCTGCTCGGCATCCTCGGCGGCGCGCTGGCTCTGGGCGGCGTGATCGTGGTGAATTTGAAGCGGTAAATCAAAAGGTTGAAGTCATTTCCTGACTCAAGAAAAGAGCCGCTTCGAGCGGCTCTTTTCTTGCCCCCTCATCCGGCCGCTTCGCGGCCACCTTCTCCCCATGGGAGAAGAGATTGGCGCCGGCGCCGACAATCTCCTCTCCCCACCGGGGAGAGGTCAGCCGAGCGCAGCGGAGGCTGGGTGAGGGGCCGTGGCGCACTCACCGCCTTCCAAACAGCCGTTCGATATCGGCCAGCTTGAGCTCGATATAGGTCGGTCGGCCGTGGTTGCAGGTGCCGGAGCCGGGCGTCGCCTCCATCTGGCGCAGCAGCGCGTTCATTTCCTCGGCCTTGAGCAGCCGGCCCGAGCGGACGGAACCATGGCAGGCCATGGTCGCGGCGATCTTGTCCAGCCGTTCCTTCAGCGTCTCGACGGTGTCGTTGTCGGCGATCTCGTCGGCAAGGTCGCGCACCAGCTGCTGCACATTGGTCTCGCCCAGCATCGAAGGCGTCTCGCGCACCGCCACCGCGCCGGGGCCGAAGCGCTCCAGGCCGAGGCCGAATTTGGCCAGCGTCTCGGAGTGCATCGCCAGCCGCTCGGCGTCTTCCTCCGGCAGATCGACGATCTCGGGCAAAAGCAGCATCTGCGACGGGACAGCGCGCGAATGCAGGGCGTTCTTCAGCGCCTCATAGACCAGCCGCTCATGCGCGGCATGCTGGTCGACGATGACGAGCGAATCCCTGGTCTGCGCGACGATATAATTCTCATGCACCTGCGCGCGCGCCGCGCCCAGCACCATGCCGAGCAGCGCCTCGGCCGGCTCGGCGACGCCGGCGCGGGCATCGGCGCTGGCGAGCGGGCCGGTGTCGAACGCCGCCTGGTCGTTCTCCGCAAAGCCATTGCGCTGATGCCCCGCCTCGCCATAGCCCATATCGAGCGGCCGCTGCGCCGAACGCAACGGGTCGAAGCCTCCGGAGTTGGAGGCGTGATAGGCGGCCTCGTAGCTGCGATGGCCGCCCGCCGGGCCGGGGTGGGAATAGGCTGCGGCCCCAGGCCGAAATGCCGCCATCATGCCGGCGGCGCCTGTCGTCGCCGCGCGGATGCCGGCGCCGGCCAGCGCGTCGCGGATGGCGCCGACGATCAGCCCGCGCACCAGTCCCGGATCGCGGAAGCGTACATCGGCCTTGGCCGGATGGACATTGACGTCGACCGTCGAGGGATCGAGCGACAGGAAGAGCACCGTCACCGCGTGCCGGTCGCGCGGCAGCACATCGGCGAAGGCGCCGCGGATCGCGCCGGCGATCAGCTTGTCGCGCACCGGACGTCCGTTGACATAGGCATATTGCTGCAGCGCGTTGGCGCGCGTGTAGGACGGGATCGAGACATGGCCGGCCAGATGCACGCCGTCACGCATGGCATCGATGGCAATGGCATTGTCCGGGAAATCCTTGCCCATCACCTGCGCCACGCGGGCGAGCTGGCCTTCCGGCGTGTCGCTCGTCGCCGGCAGTTCTAAGGTCGAGCGGTCTGAACCGGCCAGCGTGAAGCGCACGGCCGGGAAAGCGATCGCGATGCGCTTCACCACGTCGCTGGTGGCCGAGCTTTCAGCGCGTTCGCCCTTCATGAATTTCAGCCTGGCCGGCGTCGCGAAGAAGAGGTCGCGCACCTCGACCGTGGTGCCGCGGTTGGCCGCCGCCGGCTTCACCGGTAAGACGCGCCCGCCGTCGATCCCGATCTCGGCCGCGCTCTCGCCTGACGCCGTGCGCGAACGGATCGACAGTCGCGCCACCGAGCCGATCGAGGGCAGCGCCTCGCCGCGAAAGCCCAGCGAGCGGATGTCGTGGATGTCATTGGAAAGCTTCGAGGTGCAGTGGCGGGCAATGGCCAGCGCGAGTTCCTGTTCGGGGATACCCGAGCCGTCATCGGTGACGCGGATCAGGTTCAGCCCGCCGCCGGCGGTGACGATCTCCACGCGCGACGCGCCAGCGTCGAGCGCATTCTCGACCAGCTCCTTCACCACGCTCGCCGGACGCTCGATGACCTCGCCGGCGGCGATCTGGTTGATCATCGTTTCGGAAAGCTGACGGATGGGCATCCGGTGATTATAGGCGGATTCGAGTGCGCTGCGGATAGGCCAATTGCATCAAACCGCCGCCGTCACCCAAATCAGCCAGGAGTAACCACCTGCCGCAGATCCACGCCATCCGGCAGCCGAACGTTCCGGGTCAGCTTTGCGATATCCTTCCACCCCTTCTTTCCCAGGATCTGAACCTTTTGAGCTAGAAGCTGTGTCTTGCAGTGCTCACAGCCGAGAAGATCAGATCCTACCAAGACCGTGCCCAAAGCGGGTTTGCGGACTTTCGGGTTGCCTTTCATCAAATCCGCGAAGGGCCTGCTGTCGACAGGGTGCTGAAAAAGTGTGTCGTAATATTTCGCGAACTGCCCATGGTCTGGAAACATCTGGCCGGTTTTGGTTATTTTCCTGAGGTATCGACTGCATTTCCAGCACGTCGGATAGGTTTGCAGCATGAAAAAGACGAAAAATCCTCCCAGGATGAAGCCTATGAAATCGATCACTGCTAACCAGTAGCCAAAGTCGCCAACCTCGCCACTGTCGATATGGCCGCCATGTCCAGCCTTGAGATGCATCGACCTTAGATAGGTATCGAGATAATCCCAAAAACCAATGGCGTCAGAAGCCATAGTGCCGTCGTCCAGGACCAATGAGCGATATTCGCCATAGTAGATGACCAATTGCGCCGCAGCTGTCACAATGAGAATTTGGACGAGAAGAAACCATGTGGGTCGGGTGTGAAAAAACAGGCTGCCAAAATAATAGCCCGAGGCTGCAGCCACCCCGGTCAACACTGCTCCAGCCGGAATGACCACCCAGAAACTGAACGAGAAAACGTTGAAGCCTGTTAGGTTGTTGACGACTATTACTGCCAGAACAACCATCACAAACGTGATTAGACCAGACACAGCCACGCCGAAATTGCCGCTAAGTTTCGCGATCATCATTATCCCCCCCAAAATCCGGTACGCAGTTAGTACACCTGGAACGCCTACCAGTGATAGAGGGAACTTTCGGATACAATCAGTTTTCACGCCTGCGCCACCAGCCAGTCCCTGACCTTGCGCGCATTGTCGCTGAGATCGCGGTTCTTCGGCCAGATGACGTGGAAGCCGATGCCGGTCCGCATCACGTGATCGGTCACCGGCACCAGCAGCCCGGATGCCACAAGACGTTCGACCAGGTGCCGCCAGCCGAGCGAGATGCCTTGCCCTTCCA
>NZ_RZSA01000058.1:0-12680 GCF_003998075.1 Mesorhizobium sp. M2A.F.Ca.ET.037.01.1.1
GTCCCGCAAGGCCGGCCGTCCGGTGAAGCTGGTGATGACCCGCGACGAGGTGTTCCGCGCCTCGGGCCCGACCAGCGCCACCTCGATCGACGTCAAGATCGGCGCGAAGAAGGACGGCACCATCACCGCCGCGGAAGCGACGCTGCGCTACAGCTCCGGTCCCTATGCCGGCTCTTGGGCCGAGATCGGCGCGATGACGGCCTTTGCCTGCTACAAGCTGGAGAACGTCAAGACGGTCGGCTACGAGGTGCTGGTCAACCGGCCGAAGACGGCGGCCTATCGCGCGCCGTCGGCGCCGATGGCGGCCTTCGCGGTGGAAAGCGCTGTCGACGAGCTCGCCAAGGAGCTCGGCATGGATGCGGTGGACTTCCGCATCAAGAACGCCGCGCAGGAAGGCACCCGCGCCTCCTACGGCCCGGTCTATGGGCCGATCGGCATCGGGCCGACGCTGGAGGCGGTGAAGCACCATCCGCACATGAAGGCGCCGCTCAAGGAAAACCAAGGGCGCGGCATGGCCTGCGGCTTCTGGTTCAATTTCGGCGGCCAGACCTGCACGGACCTGAACATCGGAATGGATGGCTCGGTGTCGCTGGCCGTGGGCACGGTGGATGTCGGCGGCTCCCGCGCCTCGCTGTCGCTGGTGGCGGCGGAAGAGCTCGGCATCGACTACAGCCACGTGAAGGCGATCGTCGCAGACACCTCGTCGCTCGGCTACAACGACATGACCGACGGCAGCCGCGGCACCTTCTCCTCCTCGATGGCGACGATCTCGGCCGCCCGCAATGCTATCAAGATCCTCCGCGAGCGCGCCGCGCAGATGTGGGACGTGCCCGTGGACGACGTCCATTGGGAAAAGGGCCATGCCATCGCCAAGGGCGAGAAATACGGCAACCTCTCGCCGCTGTCGCTGAAGGACATCGCGGCGAAGTCCGGCACCACCGG
The DNA here is from genome assembly GCF_003998075.1 of Mesorhizobium sp. M2A.F.Ca.ET.037.01.1.1. Taxonomy (NCBI): domain Bacteria; kingdom Pseudomonadati; phylum Pseudomonadota; class Alphaproteobacteria; order Hyphomicrobiales; family Phyllobacteriaceae; genus Mesorhizobium; species Mesorhizobium sp. M2A.F.Ca.ET.037.01.1.1. The sequence goes on from NZ_RZSA01000058.1 coordinate 943, forward strand.
CGGGCCGATCGCCGGCCATAGCGAGCTTGTGGCCGACGGCGCCGGCGTTTCCTTCGCCACGCATATCTGCGACGTCGAGGTCGACCCCGAGACCGGCTCGACCCGCGTGATCCGCTACACGGTGGTGCAGGATGCCGGCAAGGCGGTGCACCCGACCTATGTGGAGGGCCAGTACCAGGGCGGTGCGGCGCAAGGCATCGGCTGGGCGCTCAACGAGGAGTATATCTACGGCAAGGACGGGCGGCTGCAGAATGCGGGCTTCCTCGACTACCGCATCCCGGTCTGCTCCGACCTGCCGATGATCGACACGCAGATCCTGGAAATCCCCAATCCCAACCACCCCTATGGCGTGCGCGGCGTTGGCGAGACCTCGATTGTGCCGCCGCTGGCGGCGATCGCCAACGCGGTGTCGAACGCGGTGGGCGTGCGCATGACCCACATCCCGATGTCGCCGCCGCGCATTCTCGCCGCGCTGGACGCGGAACGGGAAGGCTAAGGACGAAAGGTGCGCAGCAGCTTTCGTCTCACCACGCTGCGCTGTGGGAGTTATCCCTAATGGTTGAGGTCACCCTCTGGGGCTCGCTCAGCGCCGTCGCCGGGGGCAAGGCCAGGCACGAGATCGAGGCCAAAGACATCAGGGAGCTGTTCCGCAAGCTGGCGGAACAGTATCCCGGGATAGAGCCGTGGATCGACCGCGGCATCGCGGTGGCGATCGACGGGACGATTTATCGCGATACGTGGAGCAAGGAACTGCCCGAGGGGGCGGAGATTTTCCTGCTGCCGCGGTTGGCTGGGGGGTAGCGAGCGAGCGGCCTCCGCCATCGCTGGGTTCGCCGATCCGCGCCCCCTCGGGGAGCCCCTACAAACGTCACCAGCCAGCGGCGGCTCGTGTGCTCCCCCCGCTTTCGGGCAGGGCCGCTCCCGGACGGATGGTTTACCGGGTTGGCCGGTCTTCACGCATGACGTTGTAGAGCAGCAGGCCCGCCATCAAGGACACCACGGCGCCCACCACGTCATGCCCGGTCAGCCCGGAATAATACACGAAAGCAAATGCCAGCTCGGCCATGGCTCCAACCCAGGATGCGAGGGACTTCTCCGGGAGAACCTCCAGGGCGCGCTAATGTTCCTGACGGCCAGCGCCGATCTTCGCCGGCTGCGCCTGGCGCAATTCCAGGAAAAGTGTGAGCGGTTTTCCGTCCGGAAGCGACACGGACGGCCGTGCGATGCTCAGGCTCCGTCGGTTTTCCCGGAGCCGACGATCGCCGCCAGGATCGCTTCGTATGCGCTTCCGGTCTCCTCCTCGATCTCCTCCTCGGAGATGCCGGCTGCCTTTGCATCGGCGAACAACTTGCTCGTCAGCTCGGCCACCGAGACGATGTCCGCACCCACCTTGCCGCGCATTACATTATCGGTGATCCAGCGGCCAAAGAACTCCGCGCCACGTTCGCTCATCCGCCCTGCTCTTTCAGAAAATGCGCCTCCCGAAGGAGCGCTTCCCAGTCGGTCCCGATCGTCTCGATCAGCTCGCTGGCCTGTTCCTGCGTGATGCCGGTTTCCCTCGCCAGGCGCCCTGAGAGCAATTCGAAGACAGCCTGGTCGCCCTCCCCCAAACTGCCTTCGCGATGTTGCAGCGCCTCGAAGATCACCTCGAAGACGCTGTCGACTTCCTCGTCGATCTCGCTGGCCGCGATGCCTTCGCGCGCGGCCGCCTTCATCATCTCGTCGGCAAGATCGCCCACCGCCACCGGATCGTCCGTCAGCACATTCGGCAGATGCTCCGCCATCCATTTGTCGAAGAAGTCGAGACCGCGCCTGCTCATGTGGCCATAAGCGCGCGGGGAATATTAGGTTCCGCTGATGGGGACTGAGGTCGCATACGCCGGCGCATTGGTCTATCGCCTGAAACATAAGCCCGGCCATCTCATTAGGGCTTCGCTGACGAGCAATCAGTCCCTTCATCGTCAGTGGCTGGATCGCCCGCCACTTGCCCACAGGTGGCGGGCGTCCGATCGAAGAACAAGAACCGGGGCCGAGGTGAACAATGTCGATTTCCGATGAGCTGCGGGACGCGAGTCTTCGCTATGAATGCCCAAACTGCCACCAGCCGATCATCAGAAACGGTTCGTGGTTCAAGGCAGTGAGCACCTTCCGCTGTGAGGCCTGCAAGACCAAGCTCAGGCTTGGCTACTCGGCCAAGCTGGCGCTTTTCAAACAACACGGCAAGGCGCCGGGGGCGTGACCCATGCGGCTGAGTGCCTGCGAGCCCTTTGGCGAGCAGCAGTTCCTTTTCCGGGAGCGGTTGCCGGCAAACGACAACAGCGCGCTGGACCATCGCAACCTTTCCCTTCTCAGTCTCATCCCAGCCGACGACGGACCCGCAAAGATTGCCGCGAAAGCGGAGCGGATGAGCATTGCCGCGGCCGTGGGCATGGCGATCGGCCTTTTCATCGGGCCGGTCTCATGCCTGATGCTGGGCATCCGGAACGGGGCGTTGGACAATGAAGGAGGCAAGCATGATCACCACGACGTTGGAAACCAGGGTGGCGGGTTTGCAGGACAGGCTGAGGGCGGCCAAGCTCAGCATGGATGACATGCTGGCCTTCCAGAAGGTCGCGGACGTGCTGGACAATGGCCATGGCGGCATCGACCTCGACGACCTGATCGCGCTGTCGTTCGTGGTGGAGGATGAGGATTGAGGGGCTCCGCAGACCTGGCCCAGATAATCGAAGATCCATCTCAAACGACTAGCCAATTTTCTGTAGAATGTATCCAGGGAAGATTACTTCTTGGCATTCGATGGTGGCAGTTATGCGTTGAAGCGTTTCAAGGTCTTCGCTCGTTGAGAAGATTATTTGCTGATTTGCGCCTTTTGCCTTTGACGCTCGCTTGAGAAGATTCTGGAAACTGGGGCGCGAAGACGACTGCTGGCGCGGCTCGTCGAATATTAGCATTCCCGGGTAGAAGCACACGACGAAAAATAGATTCAGTGGACATCGGGAAAATCCAGCGGGCAACGCATAATCCACTCACAGATCGACCCGTATGCAATTTGCTCCGCATTCTCGGTAGAAATGCTTGGCGCCGTGACTTGCACCGCAGCAATGAGGGCATCTAGTTCTGCGTGCAGTATCTCTCCCACCGATCCGCTGGCCTGCGGCCCGGCAAATTGAAGACGACGAGCCCGGCTCTTAATTGCCGACATAACCTTCTCGTGGAGATCTGGCGCGCCAGATCGCAGCGCATCAAGCAAGGCATTGCCTTGAAGAAACGACTTGATAGCGTCGGCGACCACATCCTCAATTTGATCGGGAGCGGCCCGCTTTTTTAACTTTCGTGTGACGTTGGCCAGCAGGTCGGAGGAACCTGCAGCCCAGTTTTCAAGCTCCGTCTTCGAGAGAGCCGGGATGCTGAGAGTTACCTTTGAAAGGGCTGAGATCCCGGCTGCGACTGCTTTGCTGGGAAAAGCACTCGGGTCCTGAATTGCGACTTCGAAGCTTGCGTCGAGCGCAGCGCAGTTGGCAGCCCGAAGATCACCAGTCTTTTTCGCGCAGTGGAGATTGACATCTTTGCTGTCGTGCAATGGCGTGAGCAGCACCCAGTGCTTGATCGGCAATCCCAGGAATAACTTTGAAATTTCCGTTTGCTTTAGGACAATTTTTGCGAGATCTGTAGTTATCTTCTTCTTTTGACGATCGGCCCGCACCACAATATCGACCGGCTCCTCGACAGCGTAGCATTGATAGGCTACCAGCTCCTTCGGACAATAATAATCAATCCCATAGTCGCCCTTGTGAGCTGCCGGAATTTTGTGCACGTGCAAAGGACCGTGCCGACTCTGAAGGAGACTGAAGGCGAATAGCTCCCACTCGTCTGGATTCCAGACTTGAACTGCACTCGACATATCAAGCGATCCCCCCGGACCCTACTAGCTTACAACCGAAGCGCCAGAATTCAACACATAGCTTGGACCAAGAGAATCATCCATTGTAGACCATTAGAGTATACCGTTCTCCCAATTTCACCTAATCTAGTCATCTAAAGATGCGTATGCACAACTCCTTCAAACGGAAGGTATGCGTATTCGCCGTCCCCTCACACCCCCAGCGTCGGCTCCGTATTCACATCCAGCCTCATCCTCCTCGCCGAGCACTTCGCCATGCACGCCGAGCGCGCGGCCGATCCAGATCGGGTCGATCAGGTGGTCCCATTTGGTCGTGTTGGGGTAGATGAGGAAGTGGTTCAGCATCAGCCAGGGCACCAGCGTGGCGAAGACCTCGGTGGCGAAGGAGACCTGATACATGGCCTGCCCGTCCAGGCCGACCGGCTCGTCGCGCCAGTTGCCGAGGCGCAAGCGAAACGCTCGGGCCGAATATAACGCTGGTTTCCTTCTACATCGCGACCGCCCTCGCTGCGCTCTACTTCGCCTTCCCCTTATCCTCCCCACCACCCTCCTGCGCCTTCGGCGCCGGGGCGGTCGTCACGCCGATGGCGGAGATGCGCCAGCGGTTGTCGACGTTTTCGAAGGACAGGTCGAAATCGATCTCCAGCGGCTGCGTGGGAAACAGGCCGACCAGGTGCAGCTGCTTCTGGGGATCGAGAAAGGGCGGCGTGGAGAGCTGCGGGGCGACGACGGCAACCGCCGTCAGGTCGGCGCCGGACTGGCGCAGCGCCTGGAACCTGATCGCGAGGTCGGCGGCGGTGTTCTGGGCGCGAAAGCCTGGCGAGCCCATGTCCCTCAGCACGGTGAAGTTGCCTGTTTCCACCGCCTGCTGGAGAGCCATCATCGTGCTGCGGGCAAGGTAGATGGCCTGCGCGGCGTTTGCCGGCCACGCGGGCGCAGTGGGCGCCGGTGCTGTCGGCGCCGCCTTCTTCTTGCCCGGCACCGGCGCCTGGGTCTGCGTCTGGGCAAGACCCGGCCCGGCGTCGCAAACGGCCAGCATCGCCGCCAGGAGAATCGTGACTGTTCGCATCGGGATCATCCTGGCGCGCCGGCGCTTCCTACCAGCTCATCCTCAAGCCCAGCCGTCCGCCGGCCATACTCCGGTTGGGATCGAAGGCGATGCCGCCATTGAGCTGGAGCTGCGAGCCGAGCCGGGCGCCCGCGCTGAGCGCAAAGGCATTGGCGCCCTCGAAGGTGCCCCAGTTCAAGGTGGTGACGAATTTTTCGTCCGGCAGCACGGTCGGCGCGCCGGCCAGCGCCATCGCCATGGCGACGCCGGAATAGGCACGGCTGCCGACGCTGTCGATGCGGGAATTGAGGCTGTTGAATTGCGCGGGATCGGAAAAGCCGAGCGAGCCCGGGGTCACGGAGGCGAGATGGCCGCTGGCATCGGTGGTGACGATCTCGATCGCGCCGGTCTGGGCCGATGAGCTCGCCGCCGACGTCAGGCCGGGCATCGAATAGGTGTTGCCCGCCGTGCCGAACACCTGCTCGTTCTGCCTTGTCGCGACCGCGCCCGAGCCGTAGGCGGCCGAGCCCGCATAGGCGGCGCTGGCGCCGGTGCCGATCGCAACGGCGTTCAGCCCGGCCGAGGATGCGCCCGACCCCATGGCGATCGCGTTGGCGCCGGTCACCGTCGTGCCATTGCCGAACGCCATCGCATTGGTGGCGTTGACCGTGCTGCCCGATCCGATCACCACCGATCCCGACGAATTGGCGGTGCTGGCGACAATGTTGTTCGAGCCGAAGACCTGGATGCCGTTGCCGTTGCCGGCGACGTTCGGGGCGTTGACGGCATTGTCGTCGCCATAGACGAAGGACTTGTCGCCATTGACGACATTGGGGTCGCCGATCGCGTAGCTGCCATTGCCCCTAACGGTGTTGCCGGTGCCGAAGGCGCCGCTATCGTCGCCGGTGACGCTGTTGTTCGAGCCGATGACGGTGGTGTTGTCGCCCTGCGACTGGTTGTTGGTGCCGCCGGCCAACGCATTGGTGCCGCTGGCGTTGCTGCCCGAGCCGGCCGCGGTGGAGTTGGTGCCGCTGGCGTTCGGCTGCGCGCCGGAAGCGGTCGTGTCGTAATAGGGCGGATTTCCGCCGCCGCCGCTGATGCAGGTCAGGTCGCCCGCGGCATTGGTGCCGATGCCGGAGGTGCAGCCCGCAAGCGATGCGAAGCGAACGGTTCCCACGACGTCGAGGCCGGCGGCCGGCGCGGTCGTGCCGATGCCCACATTGCCGTTTGCGTCGATGGTCATGCGGGTCACGCCGTCGGTGGCAAGCAGAAGCCGGCCGCCCGAGCCGGTGGCCGAATGCGCGTTGATCATCGAGGTGCCGACGCCGAAGCTCGCGCCGCTATAGCCGAAAGTCAGCGCATCCGCGTTGGCCGCCGAGGATACGCCGATCGTCTCGAACGTATCCTGCGTGGCGGTTCCATAGACATGCAGCTTGCTGGTGGGGGAAGCGGTGCCGAGACCGACATTGCCGTTCGCTGCGATGTCGAGGCTGCTCGTCGGCGCGCCCGGCCGGATGCGGAACGGCATCTGGCTGCCGTTCGTCAAGTCGCGTATGAAGAAATTCGTCTCGTTGCCGCCTACGTCCCAGGTCTGCGCCGTGAAGCCGCCGGCGTTTGTCTGCTCCAGGCGGATCGCCGGCGTGTCGCTTCGGGTTATCTGCAGGCCGAGAGCCGGGCTGGACGTGCCGAGGCCCAGATTGCCGAAGCTGTTGACATAGACCGAATTCTCGGGAGCGCCCGCATCGACGCGGAACACCATCTTGTTGCTCGTCGCATCCTGGATCCCGAAGTAATTGGCGCCACCAGAGCCGGAATCGTTCGCAATCAGCGCCCAGTCATTGGCGGCAAATCCGGCGTTCGTGCTCGTGTCGTCGAAGTAGATGCGTGTGTTGTTTTCCTTCATGACGATCGTGTTGAACCCGAAGGACTCGTTGTCGACGCAGTCGAGCCCGACGCAGAGGCTTCCTTGAACGACCTGGTCGTTCGCAACGACATTGTCGGCAAGCGCGTCGGCGACCGGCATGGCGAGCATCGCGGCGCCGAGGCGCAACGCCAGGCATTTCGTCGCGAGCTGTTTTGGTTTCGCCACAAGCCACCTCCCCCGAGGATCAATGATCGCAGACGTGCAGGCTTATGTGCCGGCCGTCGGTTTGGCAAGCAGTAGAAGCGCTCGCCGCCGGTCTTTATCGCGGGTGTGTTCCCAGAACATCACCAGTAACGGCCGGGCTGTGTTCAGACTCTTTTCCAGCCTGGATTGTGCCGGCCATTGCGCGGCCTCAATGTGAACTGCACAGACCACCGTGTCGCGCGGTGTATTTTAGTTATACCGAATATATGCAGCTGTCCGGTTGTCCCCTTCCCGGCCCCCGGTTGGACTCGCTCGCGTGGAACCAACATGCCTCTGGCGCGTAGTTTCGCCATCGTTCCCAGCACAAGAAGGCAGGTGTCCATGGCCGTCCGCAGAAAACGCAGGAAGCACTCCGGCAGCGACCTCTTGCTGGCGCCGGCGGTCATCGGCATGCGGGTGCCGCTGCTGGTGCTGGATGCCATGAGCCACGCGCCCAACGGGCGAGAGGCCTTGCAGGCGGTGCAGGAAAAGGCGCTTGCGGGAACGCAAGGGCTGTTCGCGGCGCAGGCAAAGATGCTCGAGGCGGCGTTGCGCTTCTGGCCTGACGTCCTTTCCGGCAAAAGCCCGTCGCTTTGCGATGGAACCGTGGCGATGGAAGCGGCGGCGGCTGCCCTGTTGCCCGCGGCCAGGCAGGTGCGGCGCAATTTCGACCGTCTTTCGAAACGGCGCTGACCGCGCCGCTTGCAGCAGCCGGGCGCCGGTGCGGGACAGGCCGCTTTGGCGCAGCCTAGCCGATCGTTGCGAGGAACCGATCGGTGAAGCCGGCGAGCGCGTTCCAGTCGGTGAATTCGTGATCCTGCCCGGGGCCTGGATCCTCGCCCTTCATGACGACGAATTTGACGAACTGCTCCTGGAAGTAATCGTATTTGGTGAAGCGCAAGGCGCCGCCCAGCAGAAGCGTCATGCGCGGCTGCCACCCCGTCACGGAAACGAAGCGGTCGACATATTTCCGGGCAGCGGCCTCGTGGCCTTCCAGCGCCGCCGACAGGCTGACCGATACCAGCGCCGAAGGCTTGCCGCTCAACAGGTCTCGATGCGCGAATACGAAGGTCGTGACGGCTTCCTGATGGTGCTCCTGGTGGACCGACGCGGCAATAACGAAGGCGTCGAAATGCCCGAGCTTCAAATCGGGCGTGAACTTCGCGCTGTCCAGCAATTCGACCTGATGCCCGCGCCCGCGAATGTCGGTCGCCATCCGTTCGGCGACTTTCCTGGTCTGCCCTTCAGTCGTTCCATAGACAATCAAGAGGTTCACGACGTCCCTCCGAGGGTGGAAAGGCATTGATGGGGACAAGCCAGTGCCGTCTCGACCGGCGCGCCTGCGCCCCACTACAACGGAGCGCATCATAGCGCATGAAAGGGGTTTCACGCAGCGATTTTCGCGGCGGGGCGGATGCCGGGGTGTCCGCGCGACGGACGGAGCGGGGTAGCGCTGCCTTATGTGACGCGGCTCGACTTCCATCCGCCAAGGCTTATGCGATCACGCCATCCCGCGGCGGGTGTTTTTTAGCTACCTTGAATATTGCGGCGGACGCAGGTTCGCCGGGCCGGCGCCGGGGCGGGTGCTCCCATCAGGCAACAGGCGCCGGCCACCTGGAGCGGCCTGCTGGTCACGCGCCGGCCCGGTGTTGACCGCCGGTGCCGCTTGCGCAGCCGACGCCGGCGCGCCCTTCTGTCCAGCCCGGGCGCTGCTATTCGCGGCTGTCGGCGAGCTCGTTCGAGGCGAGCGGGTTCATGCGCTCCAGCGTTCCGTCCTTCATGACGAACTGGTGCCATATCGCGATCAGCGCATGGGCGCCGGCCAGCCACAGGATCAGCGTGCCGCCGGTTTCGTGCAGGTCGGCGATCAGGCCCGGCGCGCCCTGCACGGGCGCGGCGAGCGCCGGCAGGTCCAGCCCCAGGAAGGAGACCTGGATGCCGAGGCGCGAGGCGGCATACCAGCCGCTCAGAGGCAGCGCGATGAGGAACAGATAGAGCACCGTGTGCCCGGCGCGCGCGGCAAGGTCCATCCAGCGGCTCTGCGGGTCCTCGACGCGGGGGGCAGCGCCCAGCCAGCGCGCCAGCAGGCGCGGGACGACCAGCAGCAGCACGGCGAGGCCGAGGGTGAAATGCAAATAGGGCGGGTCGGCGCGCGCATGGCGCCCGCCCTCGGCGGTGAACCAGGCGATGACGACCAGCAGGGCCGTAAGCCAATGGATCGCGATGGTGATCTGTGAATAGCGCCGCATCGGGCTTGCTCCGTCTTGTCAGGCACGCGCATGCCGAGGTCGGGAACGCCTCGGCACGCAACGTTCATATGGTTCCGCGGGCGTCCAGGCAGGCGCCCGCAGTTGCCCCGCAGCGGGGCGCGTTCAGGCGATGTCGGCCGGCGCGGCTTTGCGCTTGCGGCCAGTGATCATCGCGCGAACAAGGTTTTCATTGTGGCGAAGGCTTGCCAGCGCCACGCCGCCGATATGGACGAGCACCAGCGCGAGCAGGCCGTGGGCGGCCAGGCTGTGCGCGTCCTCCACCCAGGATACGCCGAAATACGCGTCCGTCGTCTGCATCCACCCGGTCACCGCCACCGACACCATCATGGCCATCAGCACGAGCACCATCGCGCCGCCCGCCGGGTTGTGGCCGATATAGCGGGCCTCGCTGCCTCTCAATATGGCAAGGAGATAGCGCAGCACCGTCGCGGGATCGCGCACGAATTGCGAGAAGCGCGCATAGGGCGTGCCGACGATGCCCCACACCAGCCTCATGGCGACAAGCGAGGCGGCGGCGTAGCCGGCCCAGTGGTGGATGTTCTCGGCGCTTTGCGGCGTGAACCAGGCGATGGCGAAGCTCAGCACCAGCGCCCAGTGGAAGCCGCGCACGACACGGTCCCAGACGCGCACCACGTCGCGGTGCGCCTGGGCCTGTGCCGGCAAGGCTCGATCAGTTTTCGCCGGCTTCGGCATTGTCGAGCTTCTCCAGCGTCTCGGCATTGTAGGCGGTGTTGACCTTCTTGCCGTCCTTGTCGACCGCATAGATCTCGTAGCAGCCCTTCTCGGTCTTGATCTGGCGCACGGTGAGGCCCTCGCCCTTCAGCTGCGCCTCGAGCGTCGCCTTGGGCTGGAACTTCGATTTCGCGGCGGTGCTGCAGGTGCCGGCCGCCAGCGCCGGTCCGGCGATCACGCCCGCGAGGGCGGCGATAAGAAGAGTGCGATACATGGGATATCCATCCGGTTGGGAGGTTGCGGCGCGGCTGAGGATTCAGCCGACAGGCCGTGACGGCTTGCGCGCGTCATTGGCGAGGCATAGCTGATCCAAGCTGACAACCGACTGACAGCCTTCCCGAGGGGCGGGCGCGGCGCGGGAGATCCGGGCGGCGTGCCCGATATCGCTGAATTTTTCGGCTAAGCCGGCAGGCTCCTACACGGCGAGCGTCGGCTCGGTGTTGACCTCCAGCGCCGCTTCCGCCTCGTGATCCTCGTCGGGCAGGACCTCGGCATGCACCGCCAGCGGGCGGCCGATCCAGAGCGGGTCGACGAGATGATCGCGCCTGGCATTGGCGGTGTTGGGGTGAATCAGGATGCTCAAGCCGCCATGGTTCAGCATCAGCCACGGAACCAGCGTGGCGAAAAGGCCGGTGGCGAAGGAGACCTGGTACATGGCCTGGTCATGCGGGCCGACCTTCCTGTCGTGCCAGTTGCCCAGCCGCACGCGAAAACGCTCGCCGATGCGCTCGCGCAGCCATTCGGCGTGCCGGCGCTCGGCCGCATCGCCGAAATAGATATGGGCGTGATAGCTGGCGATCTCCGAAAGCTGTCTCGGATTATCTGGCGTGGCGTCGTTCATCGCGATGCTCCCCTCCCCGATGGTTCGATCCTGAGCGGTGGGACTGTAGGCGGTTCTCCGTTTCCTGGAAACGGGTGAAGCGCTCCGTTCAGTGTCGGCGAGTTTGGCTGGCAATCGCGGACGCTGGCGCTGCCCCCTCTCCGTCTCGGCGCTGCGCGCCGAGCCACCTCTCCCCCGCCTTTGGCGGGGGCGGGGAAATGCTAACCGCCGAGGGCGAGGAAATGCCAATTGCAGTGGGTGCGGCTTCGGAAAGCTTGGGTTCCTCGCCCCCGCCAAAGGCGGGGGAGAGGTGGATCGGCGAAGCCGAGACGGAGAGGGGGAGCGACCTCCGCGATTGCGCTCGGAGCGCTTCCCTACCCCTCGCCGCCATTCGCGCCGCTTCCCCACAGCGCCCGCCGGATCAGGCCGCGCTTCTTCTTCCTCGATACCAGATCGACATCGCTGACCAGCCGCGCGCCGCCCTCACGCCGCTCCAGCGTGATCTTGCGCGTATGAAAAGCTTCCAGCTCGGCGCGGTGGGCGACGCTGATGATGGTGACGGTGGGCAGTTCCTTCATCACCGTCTGCATCATCGTGTCCTGGCTCTTCTCGTCCAGCGCCGAGGTCGCCTCGTCGAGCACGACGATGTCCGGCGCATGCAGCAGGAGGCGCGCGAAGGCCAGCCGCTGCTTCTCGCCGCCGGACAGCGTCTGGTCCCACGGCGCCTCTTCCTCCAGCCGGTTCTTCAGATAGCCGAGGCCGACCTTGTCGAGGGCAGCGGCGATCTCGGCCTTCTTCCAATTGTCGGCGGCGGCCGGATAGGCGGTGGCGCGGCGCAGCGTGCCGGACGGGATATAGGC
>NZ_RZSA01000590.1:0-4260 GCF_003998075.1 Mesorhizobium sp. M2A.F.Ca.ET.037.01.1.1
TTCTTGAAGAAGGCGCGGATCGAAACGGCGTTGGTGGTGTCGTCGGCGCCCTGGTCGATGACTTTCAGCACATCATCCGGGCCGATGATCGAGGCGGTGACCTGCACGCCGCCAGTGCCCCAGCCGTAAGGCATCGGCATCTCGCGCGAGGCGAAAGGCACCTGGTAGCCGGGAATGGCGATGCCCTTCAGGATGGCGCGGCGGATCATCCGCTTGGTCTGCTCGTCGAGATAGGCGAAGTTGTAGGTGGCTATGTCGGTCGATTGGGCGTTCATTCGGCGGCCTCCCTTTTCTCTTCAGCCTTGTCCTCATTTTCCCGCGCTTCGTATTCGGCGCGCATGCGGCGCACGAGGCCGAGCTCGGCCTGGAAGTCGACATAGTGCGGCAGCTTCAGATGCTCGACGAAGCCGGTCGCCTGGACATTGTCGGAATGGGAGATGACGAATTCCTCGTCCTGCGCGGCGGCGACGATATCCTCGCCAAGTTCGCCGGCGCGCAGCGCCCGGTCGCACAGCGCCATCGCCATCGCCTTGCGTTCGCTCTGGCCGAAGACCAGGCCGTAGCCGCGGGTGAACTGCGGCGGCGCCTTGGCCGAGCCCTTGAACTGGTTGACCATCTGGCATTCGGTGACGCGGATCGAGCCCAGCGGCACGGCGAAGGGCAGTTCCGGCACGTCAAGCTCCAGCTCGACCTCGCCGATGCGAATTTCGCCGACAAAGGGGTGGTTGCGCGCATAGCCGCGCTGCGTCGAATAGCCGAGCGCCAGCAAAAAGCCCTCGTCGCCGCGCGACAGCGCCTGCAGGCGGATGTCGCGCGCCATCGGGAATTGCAGCGGCTCGCGGGTGATATCGCCTGGCACATGGTCCAACGGCATCTCGCCATCGGCCTCGATCAGGCCTTCATGGGCGAGGATCGCCGAGACGCGCGGCATGGCCTCCGGCTCGACCGGGCGCTGCGCCGGCGTCTCGACCTCAGCGCCGGCGGCGAGCTCCGGATCGAGCAGGCGGTGGGTGTAGTCGAAGTTCGGGCCGAGCACCTGGCCGCCGGGCAGGTCCTTGTAGGTGGCCGAGATACGACGCTCGACCTGCATGGCGCCGGTATCGACCGGATTGGTGTAGCCGAAGCGTGGCAGCGTGGTGCGGTAAGCGCGCACCAGGAAGATCGCCTCGATCATGTCGCCGCGTGCTTGGACGATGGCCAGAGCCGCCAACTCGCGATCATAGAGCGAGCCTTCGCTCATCACGCGATCGACGCCGAGCGCCAGCTGCTCGACAATCTGGTCGAGGCGCAGCGCCGGCACCGAGCGGTCGCCGCGGCGGCGATCGGCCAGCAGGCGGTGGGCATTGGCAATGGCGGCTTCGCCGCCCTTCACCGCGACGTACATGTCACGCCTCCATCGTCTTGATGCGGGTCGTGCGCGGCAGGCAGGCAAGGCTGCCCGGCGCCGCCAGGATGATGTCGACGCCGCGCGGAAAACGCTGGTTGTTCTGCTTCCACTGCTCGACGAAATGGCGCGGCATGCCCCGAGGCGCGATCATCGACGTCTTTTCGATGCCGGGGCCCTCAAGCAGCAGCGACGGGCCCGAGGCGAGGTCGTCGACCAGGAGGATCAGCGTCGTCGAGCGGTCGGGATATTCCTGCGTGCCTTGCGCAAAACCGTCGAGCGCGGCCATCTCCTTCGGATTGGCGATCAAGGCGAAATGCGCGTCGGCCGGCGTGTTGGCCAAGGGCGCGCCGGTGTGGAAGCCGAACCAGGCCTTGACCGAAGCTTCCGCCTGCAGCGGCGGATCGAGCCAGATCGGTGTATCGTTGTCGCACAGCGAGAGCGCCACGGCCCCGGCCGTCGCCGACAATGGCGCCGGCGGGTGGGTGAGTTGCGGCAGGGCCTGCACGGAGCCTGGGCGCGCCATCGCGTCCATGATGGCGCGGAAGACGGTTTGCGCGTTGAAGACTGGCTCGGCGAAGCCGCCGTCGATCGATTGCGTGGCGATATCCATCAGTCCTCTCCGCGCACCATGGTGAAGAAATCCACTTTCGTGGCCGCCGTCTCGACGCGCCGCGTCTCGCGCGCCGCATCGAGCGCCGCGCGCAAAGGCGCGGCGAGCTTCGTCTCGACTGCTTCACGCTGCGGCGGGTCCTGCCACAGCGCGTCGGCGATTGCGGCGAGCCTGGCCTTGTCCTTGTCGCGGCCGAGCGCGTAGGAATGGCCGACCTGGCCGGAGGGCAGCCGCACCGTGGCGCGGGTGACGGTCGCCTCGCCGACATTGAAGGGCGCGCCGCCGCCGCCGATGCGCCCGCGTACCGTCACCAGTCCGGTCTCGGGGCCGCGCAAGAGCTCGGCCTCGGAAGGCAGGCCCGCTTCGTTCCACAGGCGCGCGATCTCATCGGCTTCGGCATGCGCCAGCGTCTCCATCAAGGCTTTCCGCCCGGCCTGCTCGCGCGCTTCCTGTCCTCGCATGGCATTCCTCCCTGCATGCGTAAAATTTGTCTATTGATATAGACAACTATACAAATTATACTTATCTGGTAACGGGAGTCCATGACGGGTGGATGACAACCCGGAAAAATGCTTGGGGGCGATGGGTGACCGGACTGGCGAGCAGCATCGAAAGGCGCAACGGCGTGTCGCTGTGGCGGCAGATCGCCGACCGGATCCTGCAGGGGATCGCGAGCGGCGACTTCGCCGAGAACGCGGCGCTGCCGCCCGAAGTCGCGCTGGCGGAACGCTACGGCGTCAACCGCCACACGGTGCGTAGCGCCATTGCAGCACTGGTGCAGGAAGGCGTGTTGAAGGCCGAGCAGGGCCGCGGCACCTTCGTCCTGTCGCGCAAGCGGCTGTCCTATCCGATCGGCGCGCGCACGCGCTTCTCGACCGGGCTGCAGGGGCAGACGAGCGAGCGGCATATTGCGCTGTTGTCGTCCTCGACGGAGCCGGCCAGCCGGCGCATCGCCGAGGCGCTGGGCCTTGCCAAGGGCGCGGCCGTCATCCGGCTGGAGACGCGCGGCGAGGCCGACGGTCAAGCGGTGTCGCGCGCGACGACCTGGTTCGACGCCAAGCGCTTCGCCGGCATCGAGGCGGCAATGGCGGAAACGGGATCGATCACCGCCTCGCTGAAGCGCTTCGGCGTCAATGATTATCTGCGGCACTCGACGGTGCTGTCGGCACGCCATGCCGACGCCGACGACCTCGCAGCGCTCGATCTGCAGCCGGGCGCCATCGTGCTGGTCACCGTCGCCGTCAACGTCACGCTCGACGGTGAGCCGATCCAGTTCGCGGAGTCGAGGTTCCCGGCGGAGCGGGTGGAGTTGAGGTTGTCGGCCGGCGATTAGCCCACCGTAGTCATTCCGGGGGGACAACCCAGAAGTCGTCATCCACGGGCGGAGCGACGCGAAGCGGAGCGCAGACCCGAGGATCCATTCCGTTACCTCGACCGTGGAATGCGACAGAGCAGAATTCTGGATCGTCGCAGAGCTTCGAAGTCACGGAATGGATCCTCGGGTCTGCGCGCGTCGCTTCGCTCCTTGCTCCGCCCGCGGATGACGAAGGGGTAGGCGCTTCGGCCAATCACCAAGGCTGCGATTGCCAGATATCCAGGGCCGGAAATCTCTATGCCGGCGTCTCTCACCCCACCTCGATAACCGCCTTGATCAGCCCCGATTTCTCATGCGTCCATCGCGCCAGATCGCGCGGCGTTGCGGCGAGCGTGGTGCGATGGGTGACGAGCTTGCCCAACGGCACGGCGCCGTTGCGGATCGATGCGGCGACATGCTCGAAGTCGGCCTTCAGCGCGTTGCGGCTGCCGACCAGCGTCATCTCGCGCTTGTGGAATTCGGGGTCGGAGAAGGTGATGTCGTCCTTGACGACGCTGACCAGCACCAGCGTGCCGCCATGCGCGACATGGGCGAAGGCCGACTGCACCGATGCTGTGTTGCCGGTCGCGTCGAAGACGAGGTCGAACCCTTCGCCGCCGGTCGCCTGCCGCACTAGGTCGGCAGCCGATGCCTTCGAGGTGTCGAGCGGGGCAAAGCCGAGTTCCTTTTCGGCGAAGCCGAGGCGCTCGCTACTCATGTCCAACAGGCTGATATCCAGGCCGGCGATGCGGGCGAATATCGCCGTGCCGAGCCCGATAGGGCCGGCGCCGATGACCAGTGTACGCTGGCCGGGCTGCCCGAGCGATCGGCGCACCGCGTGCGCGCCGATCGCCAGGAATTCCACCGCCGCGGCATCGGCCAGCGACAGGCCGTTCGTCGGATAAAGGT
>NZ_RZSA01000591.1:0-4259 GCF_003998075.1 Mesorhizobium sp. M2A.F.Ca.ET.037.01.1.1
CGCCGGCGCGGTGGCGCTGGGCGGGATCGCCCCCTCGCCTGCCCGCGCCGCCGAGCCGAAAAAGGGCGGCGTGCTGCGCGTCGCGATGAACGTCAAGGGGTTCAAGGATCCGCGCACCTTCGACGGCGTCGAGATGTCGAATGTCGCGCGCCAGTGCAACGAATATCTGGTGCGCTGGAACACCGACTTTTCCTTCGAGCCCTGGCTCTTGGAAAGCTGGGAGACCAGCGATGATGCCAAGACGATCACTCTTCACGTGCGAAAGGGCATCACCTGGTCGAATGGCGACGCGTTCAACGCCGACGATGTGATCCACAATCTCAACCGCTGGTGCGATGCGTCGGTCGCCGGCAATTCGGTCGCCGCGCGCATGGGCGCGCTGGTCAATGCCGACACCAAGAAGCCGGTCGATGGCGGCATCCAGAAGATCGACGACTACACCGTCAAGCTCAACCTGCCCAAGCCCGACATTTCGCTGATCGCCGGCATGGCCGACTATCCGGCGCTGATCATGCACCGCTCCTATGAGGGCGAGGCCGACCCGAAGAAGGCGCTGGCGATCACCACCGGCCCCTGCGAGCTGGTGAGCTGGGATGCCGAGACCGGCGCGGAAGTAAAGCGCAAGGACAAACCCTGGTGGAAGGGCGAGTTCCATCTCGACGGCATCAAATGGGTCGATTACGGCTCCGACCCCAACGCCATGCTGTCGGCCTTCGAATCCGGCGAGATCGACACCGACCACGAAACCGCATCGGACGCCGTCTCGCAAACCGACAAGATGGGCCTGCAGAATTCCGAGATCGCCACCGGCTCGACCATCGTCGCGCGCTTCAATGTCTCCAACGCGCCCTATGACGACGTCAAGCTGCGCCGCGCCGCCCAGCTTGCCGTGGACAATGCGGCCGTGCTGAAGCTCGGCCTCGACGGGCGCGGCAAGCCCGCCGACAACCACCATGTCGGCCCCATGCATCCGGAATTCGCCGATATCGGCCCGGCCAAACGCGACGTCGACCAGGCGAAGAAGCTGATGTCGGAATGGGGCAAGGCCGACCACGAATATGAGCTGATCTCGGTCGACATCGAATGGCAAAAGAGCACCGCGGATGCGATCGCGGCGCAAATCCGCGAGGCGGGCTTCAAGATCAAGCGCACAGTGCTGCCGGCCGCGACCTTCTGGAACGACTGGAGCAAGTTCCCCTATTCCTGCACCGAATGGCTCGGCCGCCCGCTCGGCGTCCAGGTGCTAGCCTTGGCCTATAAATCGGGCGCGGCCTGGAACGAAAGCGCTTATTCGAACAAGGAGTTCGACGAGCTTCTCGACAAGGCGCTTGCGACGCCGGACGCCACGGCACGCAAAGAGATCATGGCCAAGATCGAGAGCAATTTGCGCGACAGCGGCATCATCATCCAGCCCTACTGGCGCTCGGTCTACCGCACCTATCGCAAGGGCGTGCAAGGCTGCGAACAGCACCAGGCGCTCGAGCAGCATTTCGAAAAGGTGTGGCTGGAGAGCTGAACCTCCGGGGCCGAAACAGCCGGCGTGGCTCGGTTGGGTCGCGCCGGTCGTTTGTCATTTGCCAATCAGCCGCCTTTCGGCACAGATTGCGCGCTCGGTCGGCTTTCACCGGCGCGAAATACGAGAAGCAGCAAGGCATGGATCACTTCGACCTCGGCACCTATCGCCGCCCCATTTCCACCTCCTCGGACGAGACGCAGCGCTGGTTCGATATCGGGCTGAACTGGTGCTACGGCTTCAACCACGAGGAAGGCATCAAATGCTTCGAGAAGGCGCTGGAGCGCGATCCCGGCTGCGCCTTCGTGCATTGGGGCATCGCCTATGCCGCCGGGCCTTTCTACAATCTGACCTGGAAGGAGCCGGACGAGCGTGCAGGCGGACTGTTGCTGTTGTCACTAGGCGGCTGTCGCTCCTCGACGGTGCCGGCCGCTACGAGAAAATCTCCGCCAGTTCGTCGATGCTTGCGCCTTCCTTCGCCTGACGCAGCTCGACGTAGCTCACCGCGGTGGCGATCGAGAGCACCATCGACACCACGGTCTGCACCAGCGCGGCGCCGATCTCGGCGATGAGGCCGCCGAACAGCACGAGAACGAGCAAAATTCCCCACTGGATGATCATCGCGATGATGATGAGAATGAGGAACAGGCCGAACAGCGACCAGCGGCTGCCCTTGGTCAGGGCGCGGCTGCGCGACATCGAGCCGAACACGCCCCGCCGTTCCTGGATCAGGACGGGCACCGACATCGACCAGCCAAGCCACAGAATGATGCCGGGCACGATCAGCAGCATCAGGCCAATGCCCGCGCCGAGAGCGACAAGAATGCCGATCGCCAGCGTCGGCAGCAGAAAGCGGATCGCAATCTGGATGCAGTCGCCGAAGGACGGCCGCTTGCCGTTGAGGTCCTCGATGGTCGCCCGCACCAGCGCCGATTGCAGCAGAAGCGTGCACACAAATGAAATCAGACCGGCGATGATGGTGATGTAGGAATTGCGAAATGCCGCGCTCGGATCAGGCATGGCACCAGGATCCCTTTGCAGAATCGCGTCGATCTGAGGCTGGGTCACCATCCGGATCACCAATGTCGGCAGGCCGGCGAACAGCGCCGCCAGCCCCACGCAAAGCCCGATGTTTCGGCCAATGACGCCGAATGTGTTGCTGAAGACCCTGCCGATCTCGAACCTGCCGGGTTGTCCCAAAGTTGCAGTGGTCATGATAATTTCCCCCGAGTCATCGCCGCATCCAATCGGTGACTTCAAAGTAAATTTGCCAAGATTGCGGGGCTGCGTCCAGTGCACTTGCAATTGTCATGGCGTATTGCCAGTGTCGGCCCTGAACCGCGGGTTGCAGGGGAAACGGGCGGGTGACAGCCGCAGGGACGGAAGATGCGGAACGGCTGGCACAGTTGCACATGCAGCTGCTGGCGGACGATTCGATCCAGTTCGGGCTGCCGACCTATGTGCGGCCCGAGCCGCCGCAGTGGCTGAAGCCGCTGCTGGATGGCCTGGCCAAGCTCGGCCCCTACATGATCTATCTGTTCTGGGGCGCGGTGATCCTCGGCGTCGCGATCATCGCTTTTCTGCTCGTCCTTGAAGCCAAAGGCGTCGCCTGGCGCCTGTCCTGGCGGCGCAAGCGCCAGGAGACCGAGGAGAAGGAGGGATGGCGTCCGGACGCTGAAGTCGCCCAGGTCCTGCTCTCCGAGGCCGATGCGCTCGCCGCCCGCGGCGAGTTTGACGAGGCGGTGCATCTTCTGCTGCGCCGCAGCGTCGCCGACATCGCGACCCACATACCGGACTTCCTGCGACCGTCGCTCACCGCGCGCGACATCGCGGCCGCCAGCTCGATCCCCAGCCGGCCCCGCGCCGCCTTCAGCGAGATCGCCCGCATCGTCGAAGCCGCGCTGTTTGCCCGGCGGCCCGTCGGCGCCGAAGGGTGGCAGCAGGCGCGCGGCGCCTATGAGCGCTTCGCCTTCCGGGACGCCTGGGCATGAGCGTGGCAACGACGGAAGCAGCGCAGGAGCCGTTCAGCCGCAAGACGTTGTTCTGGGGCATTTTCGCCAGTCTTCTGGCCGCTGCAGGCTTCTTCCTCCTGTCCACCTATGCGCCCGATTTCCGCCAGCCTGAAGGCGGCGCCACGCCGTTTTCGAAAGGCGGCACCGGTTATGCCGGGCTTGTCGAATGGCTGAAGCTCACCACTAGACAGGCGCCGCCGATGGAGCGCGGCGAGAAGGAGTCGCCGCTGGCTTCCACCTTCCTGCTCGTCGTCACCATCGCGCCGGGCAGCGACCCGGCCGCGTTCGATCACCTCATCAAGCTGCGCTCAGGCAAGGACACGCTGTTCGTGTTGCCGAAATGGCAGACCATGCCATTGCTGGGCCGTGACGGTTGGGAAACGAAAATCGAACGGCTGCCGAACTCGGTCGTCAACGACTGGCTCGGCCGCATCGCCAAGGCGAAGCTCGGCGAAGGCAAGCCGAAGGTCGACACGATCGATGTCCAAGGCCGCAAGATCGCCGTGCCGGACGAACTGCAATGGGTGGCGGACGATCACCCGCTGATCGCGGCCGGTGACGGCAAAGCCATCCTCACCGAGCTCGACAACGAACCCTTCTACATCCTCACCGATCCCGATTTCATCAACAATGCCGGGCTGAAGGACGAGCAGACGGCGGCCGCAGCGCTCGACATGATCGCCATGCTGGAGCCCGCCAAGGGCGCGGTCATGTTCGACCTGACGCTGCACGGC
>NZ_RZSA01000592.1:0-4250 GCF_003998075.1 Mesorhizobium sp. M2A.F.Ca.ET.037.01.1.1
AAACTTGCCGTCCTTGATCTGCTGCTCCTGCGCCGCCGTCAGCGTCAGCGAGGCCGCCGGAACCGGCTTCTCGCCGTTCGGCCCGGTGGTGACGCCTTCGGCGGCGAAGGCGTGGGCGGCGAACAGGCTCGCCAATACAGTCATGATACCAAATGCTTTGCGCATATCCGTTCCCCTTCTTGTTCAGGAAGACAGCTCCGGCCCGGCAGGCCGAGCCGGAGCGTCGGCTCACTTCGCCGCGTCGAGCACCGACTGCGGCGCGTCGCGGTTGAGCGAGTCCTTCCAGCCTTGGGAGACGTTCTCCTTGGTCACGGTCAGCGCCGGCGCGACGACGAAGGCGGGTGTCTGCTGGGCAAGCAGCGACTTCATGCCGGAGGCGGCCATGGCGCGGCCGAGCTCATAGGCCTTGTCGGCGACAAGCGCGGCAACATTGCCGCCCTTGACCATGTCGAGCGCGACCGGCTCGGCAAGATCCAGCGTGACGATCTTGGTGTGGGTGTTGCCGGCGCCGCGCAGCGCCGAAAGCACGCCGTCGGCAGGCTCGGCCCAGGTCACATAGATGCCGTCGAGATCGGGATGCTGCAGCAGCATGGCATTGGCCAGTTCCTCGGCCCGGGCCGGGTCTGAGATGCCCTGTTCGGCGACGATCTTGATGTCGGGATAGTCCTTCTCGATGGTTTTCTTGAAGGACTGGTCGCGCTGGTTGGTGACGTAATAGTTGGCATCGTGGAAGATATAGCCGACCTTGCCCTTGCCACCGATGGCCTTGGCCATGGCGTCGGCCGCCTGCTTGCCCATCTGGTAGAGATCGTCGGTGACGATCGAGGCATAGTCCGTGCCTTGCTTGTAGTCCTTGGGCAGGTTCGACAGGAACACCAGCTTGACGCCGTCCTTGACCGCCTGGCGGAATGCTTCGGCGGAGGTGACCGGGTCGAGCGGCAATGCCAGGATAACGTTCGGCTTGGCGGCTAAAGCGGTCTCGATGTCGCTGCGCTGGCGGGCGGCGTCGAACTGCGCGTCGGTCTTGACCGCGATCGAGATGCCGGCGCGGGCGAACTCGTCGGTGGCGCCGGCTGTCACAGCATTGGTGAAGTCGGAAGAGGTGTGCCACAGAAGGGCAGCCTTGTAGCCCTTGTCCTTCAGCGCCGCGATGTCGGCATCGCTCAGCGTCAGGCTGGAGCTCGGCGTGGCGGTCTCGCCCTGCGGACCGACCGTCTGCGCGTGAGCGGCGGCGCTGGCGAGCATCAATCCGCCGGCCAATGCGGCAATCCATTTCTTCATCAGCATGTTTTTAGTCTCCCATTCTGCTTCGTTGGTCGTTCAATCGGCCACGCCGCAATAGCGGGCCATGAAGGCTGCGAAGCCGACGATGCCGGCGAGGTATTCCTCGACGTCGACGTGCTCCTCGAAGGTGTGGCAGTTGCGGATGTCGCCCGGCGCGCAATAGACGGCGGGGATGCCCAACCGGTTGACGAAGAACGACGATTCCGACCAGAAGGGCGCACCCTCGATCACGCCGCGGCCGCCCATGGCGCCTGCCATCGATTGCGACAGCATGGCGACTTCGGCGCGCGTCTCGTCGATCTCGGCGGAGGTGCCGCCCAGCCTGTGATCGCGTCCGGCCGGATAGGCGAACTCCACGGTGATCTCGGGATCGGTGATGGCGCCGCGCACGGCGGCCTCGATCTCGGCGGCGGCCGTGTCGAGGGATTCGCCCGGCAGGAGCTTGCGGATCAGCGACAGTGTGCATCGCTCAGGCACGGCGATATAGCCGCCGCCGGTGAGGCCGGTGATCAGCAAGAAGCCGCGCCCGGTGAGCTTGTGCTCGGCCCGGGCCGCTACCTCGTCCGAGTGTCTCCACAGCGCCGTCATGGCGGCATGAGCGGCGCGCAACGCATCCTTGCCGAGCTCCGGCACGCCGAAATAGGCCGACTTGCCGGTGATCGTGATGTCGGTGATGAAGAAGCCAATCTGCGCGGCGTTGACGGCAAGCCGCGTCGGCTCGACATAGACGGTGAAGTCGGGCGCCGCGACCTCGCGGGCCTCGATGCGGCCGACGAAATGCTTGATGCCGGCGGAGACGCCGGTGCCGGGCTGGCCGCTCTCCTCGTCGCCGACGAAAGCGAAGGCCACATCACCCTTGAGGCGGATGCCGGCCTTGTCGAGCAACGAGAGCGCCGCCAGCGAAGCGGTGATGCCGGCCTTCAGATCGCCGGAGCCGCGGCCCCAGACCGCCCCGTCAATGATGGGCGCGCCGAACGGGTCCTCGCGCTCGGTGCCGGCCCAATGCTCCCGCCAGCCGTCGACATGAACGGTGTCGGTGTGGCCGATGAAGAGCAGGCGCTTGCCATCGCCGGCACCCTTGCGTTCGCCCCAGATGTTCGGCCTGCCGGGCAGGAAATCCGCCCGGCTCAGGCCGTTCAGCCCAAGCTCGCGCATTTTCGCCTCAAGGAAGCCGACGAAATTCGCTTCGTTGCCGGTGATGCTTTCGCGGCCGATCGCGCTCCTGAACAGCGCCAGCGCCTGGTCGGGATCGAGAGCGGCACGCAGCCTGGTCAGGATATCTGCGGTCAAAGCACGACCTCCTTCAAGGCAGCCGCCTGGGCGGTGGGGAGAGAGATCCGGCCGTCCGGCGCGTCGACGCCGAACAGCGTATTGTGCAACTGGCCGAGACCGATGGCGGCCGCGCCGATCAGCGCGGCGCGCGCGCCCAGCTCGCCGGCCTCGACGGTGACGGGGTAGGGGAAGCACAGCGGCATCAAGTCCTTGACGCGCGAGAGGATCTCCGGCCTGAGGCCGATCGAACCTCCCAGTATGACCTTCTCGGGATTGGCGACGGCGGCGATCGCCGCAATGCCTTGCGCCAGGTAACGCGCCGTTTCGTCGAGCACGGTAAGCGCCGCCTTGTCGCCCGTCGCCGCATTCTCGAAGATCGCCGGAACCGCGACCTGGGCGCCGGTCAGGGACCTGTAGCGTTCGGTCATCGCGTGCGTCGCCACCGCTCGCTCGAAAGCGCCGGTGCGCAGCGATTCAGCCGCGAACGGATCGGCGCCGATCGGCATGAATCCGATCTCGCCCGCCGCATGGGTGGCGCCGCGCACCAGATGCCCGCCCAGCATCAGGCCGCTGCCGACGCCGGTGCCCAGCGCGATATAGGCAAGATTGTCGATGCCCTGGCCTTGGCCAAGCCAATTCTCGCCGAGCACGGCGAGATTGACGTCGTTCTCGATCATCACCGCGACACCGAGCGCCTTTTCGAAGGCGTCGAGGACATTCGTGGCGTCGAAGCCGGCAATGTTGGGCGCGAGCAGGATGCGGCCCGTCGCGGGGTCGGGCGCGCCCGGCGCGCCGATGACGGCAAGGCGGATCTTCTTGCGCGGGATGCGCTCCCGGGCAGCAGCCTGGAAGGCAAGCGCCGCGATCTGGTCGATGACGAACTGGCCGCCGCGCGGATCGGTCGGCGTCGCCGCCTCGGCGAAGATCTGGCAGGCGAGATCGGTCAGCGCCACGCGCACCTTGGTGCCGCCCAGGTCGACGGCGACGATGTAGGCGGCGTCGTGGACGAGCTCATAGGTGACGGCGGTGCGGCCGACATGGCCGCTGGTGCGGCCGGTCTCCTGCACCCAGCCTTCCTGCTCGAGCCCGCGCACGATCTCCGAGATCGTCTGCTTCGACAGGCCGGTGAGCTTCGAGATCGAGGCCCGCGAGATCGGTCCGCCCTGGACGATCGCCTCCATGACGGAGCGCTGGGAGAACTGGCGGGAGATACGCGGCAGGTCGCTCACATGCGCCTCGATTAATTCGTTCTGTCACCGAACTTATTGGTGAAACGACGTGTTGTCAACGATCACGTCGCATTGTCGGAGACGGCAATCGGAAGGGGTGAGTTACTGGGGCGCCAGCTGCTGCACCGACCGGGCAACGCCGGCGAAATCAGGATTGCTCATAGTTCGGCCGGCGGAAGCGAGCGATCAAGCCGGTCCCGAACACGCGCGTGCTGGGTGGTCAGCGAGTCGAGCCAGCCTCAGTTCCTGTCGACCGGCTTGGAGCGCATCCTCGACACCGTCTCACGCTCCGCCCGCTTGGAGCGCAGCGGCGGCAAGCCGTGATCGACGAGGTCCATATCTTCCAGCACCATGTCGCCCATGCGCTTGAAGGCGACGTCCAGCGCGCCGGCGCGGTGCGCGGAGCGCAGGAAGCCGGGGACGGCTCGGACGGGATGGTCCTTGGGCAGCGGCTCTTCCGGGAAC
>NZ_RZSA01000593.1:0-4249 GCF_003998075.1 Mesorhizobium sp. M2A.F.Ca.ET.037.01.1.1
GTGCAAACCGGTCCAAGGCGTGACGCCAGCGTGCTGGGATCGCCCGTTGCGAAAGACGCTGGCGTCAGGCCATGGAGGTCCGACGGAAGGTTTATCCCCGTTTGGCGTGGATATACTAAGATACTGCGACGCCGACCAAGGCGTCCCATGAACATGCCGAGTTCAAAGAGCACGTTGTCTCGGATGGCAGAATTGCGAGCGCCTCGGCTGGTTTCGACGATGTCCTCGAATAGTGCGACCGCCACACCGAAATCGCTCTCGGCCACGGCTAGTTCCAGAGATTCGAGCGGATAGCCGCCCGCCCAGAAGACGCCGTTCGGCCACACGGTTGCAAGTACGTCATGCTGGAGACCGGTCTGGATTTCATTCGCAACATCGAGCCCCTCCACAGAGGACATTATAAACATCCTCGGCTTCTCGTTGGGGGTGGTCATGAGTCGATTGCGATCGAATAGCCGCCGCGACAGCTCTTGGGCTACGGATTTCCAGATCAAACCCGGAAACTTGTCAGCCAAAGCCGAGAACTCTGCCCCCGACATCTTTATCGCTACGACCGTATCTTCAGCGAACACTGAGGCGGACCGCCGCTGGGAAGGCTCTACGGCGGCCATCTCGCCGACGTGCGCACCGGCCTTTAGAGTTCGCACCTCTTGACCTTTGACCACTACAGAAACGCCGCCGGCGACAAGAAAGAACACGTCGTTGTCCTCACCGCCTTCGGCAATGAGCGTATCCGCGGCCTTGTATTCTACGAGCTCGCCAGCCGTCGCGATTGCCTCGGCGACCGTTGCGTCGCCACTGTCAAACTGCCGCTTCAGACTAGCGATAAGCGCCGAACTGTTGCCGCCTTCAAACCGCTCTTTCATATTCCCTCCCGGCAATGCATTTGTCTGAATCCTATATATGTAGTTGCTGGGCCTACACGAATATTCGCGAGTTTACGATGCTATTGGAATGGCCGTAGACGGCCCTAAATGAGCCGCGTCGTCCTGGGTTGCCAACCTGCTGCCGACTGCTGAAGATTCTACGGGATTCTAGACGAAGCGCCGTTCCGGTAGATTGCCGATCTTCACCCGGTGGTCCAACGCTCCCGTAGAGACGAGGTAGCCCATAACGCCGTCCTTTGATTTGACGAATGCCAACGTAGATTGCCCACTGGGGAACGTAATTTGTCCAGACGCGATCTCCAGCGCTGCGCTCTCTCCGGCATAGTAATGGAGCGTGATTGGGCGCTCCGTGACCTCAATCTCCAGTGCGTAAGTGCATGTGATATCCTTCACTTGGAAGCGCTGGCCCAGAGCGTCGATGACGTAGAGTCCGTCCATCGGAGCAACGATTTGACCGCTGAGGGTCTGGCGGATGGTTGGATTGCGGGCCTCCGGGGGCAGTTTGTCCATGATGAGGGATTGAATACCCTCGCCGGTGTAGGGCAAGCCGTCAGACGTATAGACCGCGGATGGATTCGTGACCTTTCGCCCGTTTTCCACCACGCCAACACAGGCCTCGATCGCGGTGAAGTTGTGGAATTGGCCGACGATGGTGACGGTGCCACTCCATTCGAAGGATTCCGCCTCGGCCAAGTCCATGCATGTCAGGTTCAGTGCCTTTGCCTTGGTGCGGGCGGTGCTTGTAAAGCCGTTCGCAGCAACTACGATTCCGCGGTGGATTCCAGTCTTTTCGCACTTCTTGGCGAAGGCCTCGATCTGAGGAACTCCCACCTTTCGCCCTTGGTCCCTGCACTCAATAGCGGTCAGGTTCTGCCCGTGATGGGTGCAACGGGTAATCACCACGTCATGTTCGCGAAGCTGCCCGGTGTCCTTGTCGGGCAACCGTAAGGAGGAAATCACAGTCACGTCGTCTTGGTGCGCGAACATTCGCTCCAGGGTGGCAACGAAATTATGGAATCGCTGACCAGGTTGTTCATAAGAGGCGGTTTCTTTCACAGCGCAGATCCTATCTCCATGGTGGCAGCTTTGCATCCCGTCTGGGACTTTGGGTTGAATTTTATCCGGCCCTTTCGCGCGCCTGAACAGTGGGCGGCAATCAGGAAGCAAGAATTGAGAGTGTGCGTCCGGCATCGGGGGTCTTATGCGTCAAACGGCTAGTACTGTTCGCTGTATGTAAAAAGGCAGTGTGGAACGTTAGTCTACAGATCGCTATCAGCAGAGGGGGTACTGTGCCTTGTGCTCTGTAAAGCCCAGGGATGATCGCGCCTGCTCTTCGGTTGGCAGCTTCACCATGACGTCACCTCGGAGGACGAGAAACGAATGTCGCGGCACGGCCACGAGCTGCCTCGGTCGTTCGTTCGATCGAAAGCTCCGTGTGTGGAGGCAGCTCGCCGTCATGCAAGGCGAGAAGGTGCTGGCCTATTTCCTTGTCCGCTGCCGTGAGCCGATGGTTCAGGCGAAGGAAATCCATCCAGGTCGGCGTGCGGAACGTCTCCGTCCAAAGCGAAGGCGTCTGCAAGTTGCGCTGGAGCGTCCAGTTTCGTGCGCCGGCACGGCTTAGAGCGTGGCGTTTCGCGCGCATGCAGCCGAGAAAGGCATCGGTATTCTTCTCGGCTATGGAATAGTCGACCTTTGCGACAATCGGACCACTCCTGGGCTGCAATTCGAGCGCCAGTTCCGGTGCGGGAAAATCGGAACTTTCCTGATCCGTT
Organism: Mesorhizobium sp. M2A.F.Ca.ET.037.01.1.1; assembly: GCF_003998075.1. Taxonomy (NCBI): domain Bacteria; kingdom Pseudomonadati; phylum Pseudomonadota; class Alphaproteobacteria; order Hyphomicrobiales; family Phyllobacteriaceae; genus Mesorhizobium; species Mesorhizobium sp. M2A.F.Ca.ET.037.01.1.1. The sequence continues at coordinate 2,660 of NZ_RZSA01000593.1, forward strand.
TCTTCCCACGGACGGATCGGCAACAGTATTCCCGCTGCCGCAACCAGCAACAGCGCCCCTGCCGCGCCCTCCAAAGCCCAGGTCAAGGAGTAGTTTTGCGCGACTGTACCCCAAATCCAGCTGCCGGCAGCCATCCCGCCGGCGCTCAAGGCGTAGTAGATCGAGAGGGTGCGGCCAACAACCCACCGAGGGCTTGCCAGCTGTACCGATACGTCAATGCCTGTCCAAGTGATCAGCCAACCTGCTCCGCCCAGCGCGAGCGCTACTGCCGCCACAGCGACCGACGATGTAAGGGCAAGGGAAAGGCAACATGCTGCACAAGCGACAGAGGCGAACGCCACCAGCCTGTTTTGAGACGTGATCCGCCTGAGCAAGCCGTTGCTCATGCCCGCGATGAAAGCACCCATGCCGAAGCCGGCCAATAAGATGCCATAGACGATTGGCCCGCTTTCCAACTGATCCCGGACGACGAGTGGGAGAAGCGCCAGGATGGAGATGCTGCCCAACCCGAAAAGGGTTGCCCTGGCGATCGCCGCCCTGATCTCCAGGGACATCGCCGTGAAGCGGACACCGTCATGAACTGCCGTCGCCATTCTCTCGCGCGGGAGAGGCGAAGAGCGAACTTTCCATTTGGTGCGCCATATTGCGCCTAGAGGGACCAGATCGCTCAGCGCGGCCAAGGCGAAAGCGGCAAGCGGTCCAAAGAAGGCCAGGATCGTCCCACCCAGAGCGGGTCCTATGCTGCGTACGATGTTGTATCCGACAGACATAAGCGTCACGGCGGCGGGAATGTCGCGCTTGTCCAGAATATCGCCAACCGAGGCATGCCAGGCCGGATCATTCAAAGCGAAGCCGCAGCCGGCCAGGAAGCCCAATCCGAGTAGGAGCCAGGGATCGACAAATCCCAGGCCCACAGCAATCATCAGCGTCGTCGATGCCAATGCTATCAAACAGTGCCCCGCAAACATCACCCACCGGCGGCTGAAGTTGTCGGCGATGGCTCCGGCGAGAATTGAGAGGAAGAATACCGGCAATGTGGATGCAGCCTGCACGAGTGCCACCATCAGGTCGGAAGCCGAAATGGTTGCCATCAGCCAACTGATGGCAACCGTTTGCACGAGCCACCCGAGGCTGGATATCTGCGTGGCCGTCCAGATCGAGCGAAATGCCGGGTTGCGAAGCGGGGCAAGCGTCGTCGGAGCGGACGGATGAGGATGTTCGTGCTGCACGTTTTTACCTTCGACGAGCCGATTGTCTATACGGCTGCCACCACTGCTTTTTTGTCTCTGCGATGTTGTAACCGGTCAGTACTTCCAGGGCATGACCCAGCACCCGCTTGCGCATGCTCCAAAGTTCTTCCGTGGGGCCGGTTTACTCTGACCCGCTCAATCCCAAGTTCTTAGCAAGCAGAGATCGGATCAGCAGCGGCCCTGCCGACCGGGTGGAAGATCCATTCCGAAAAGGGGCGCGCCGAGAAACTTGCTCAGATCGCGAAATCGATCAGTGGCGGCGCCACTCTCAAGAGCGCCATAAAGCAGGCCGGGATCGGAACAGACTTATCATCACTGGAAGAAGGCTGCGGCACCGTCA
>NZ_RZSA01000594.1:0-4242 GCF_003998075.1 Mesorhizobium sp. M2A.F.Ca.ET.037.01.1.1
ATCCCCGGCCGGGTCCCCGCTGCTCCGCAGCGTCCCGGCGTTCGCCGGCCTTTCATCGTGCCACTGGCACGATGAATTCGCTTCGCGAACCGGCTGCTCACCCCACAAGGGGAGAAGGGAAGGACGCCGGCTCAACTCCGCCCGTTCACAAGGTCCCCCACGATGTCGTACTTCCCCGAAATACGCATCTTGTAGACCTCGTAATTTTCCATCACGCGCTGCACGTAACTTCTTGTTTCCGTGTAGGGAATCCGCTCGATCCAATCGACCACCGCGTCCACGTCCTTGCCGCGCGGATCGCCGTATTTCGCCACCCACTGGGCGGCGCGGTTGGGGCCGGCATTGTAGCCGGCGAAGGTTAGCACATAGGAGCCGCCGAAGCGGTCGAGCTGCTCGCCGAGGAAAGCCGAGCCCAGCGTTGCGTTATAGCCGGCATCGCTCGTCAGCCGCGCCTGCGAGAAACTCATGCCGGTCTTCTTCGCCAACTGCTTGGCCGTGCCCGGCATCAACTGCAGCAGGCCGCGCGCGCCGGCGCTGGAGACGGCGCCGACATTGAACTCGCTTTCCTGGCGGGCAATGGCGTAGGCGAGCGCCTTGCCGGATCCGGAAATGTTGGCCGAATCGGGAATGACGCCGAGCGGATGCGACAGCGCGCCAACATCGATGCCGCGTTGGGCGGCGATCTTGCCGACCTTCAGCGCCATGAAATGGTTGCCTTGCTTTTCCGCCAGCACCGCAAGCAGCGCCAGCTCGCCCGGGCTGGTCAGCTGTCCGGCAAGGTCGCGATAGAGCGTCTCGGCATAGCGGTCATAGCCCGCCTCCTGCAGCCGCTTGATCGCGCTCACCGCCTCGCGGCCATCAAAACTCAGGCGGTCGGCCGCGCTCGGTTTCGGATAGGCGATGTTGAGTGTCCTCAACCCCACGCGCTCGCCGGCGAGCTGGCCATAGAAGGTCGTGCCGTAGCTGGCCGCGCGCGTGAAATAATCCTTGGCGCTGCCCGGACCGCCGACTTCCGCGGCGCGGCCGAGCCAGTAATAGGCGCGCGACAGCGACACCGGTCCCTGCGCGAGCTCGGTGATCTGCTTGAAGTGAGTGGCGGCGGTCGCCGGATCGTTGAGGCCGCGCAGCCCGTACCAGCCGGCATGGAATTCGGCCTCGGCGGCATTGGCCGGGCTTTCGGCCGCATGCATGGAGACGATTCTGTAGGCGGTCTTCATGTCGCCCTGGTCGACCAGCTCGCGCGACAACACGCGGCGCTCCACCCACCAGGCATCGGGGTCGACCAGCGAATCGCGGTCGGTCGGCGCCTTCATCACGACAGCAGCGGCTTCAGTGAATTTCTGCTGCTTGCGCAGATATTCCGCCTCGGCGAAGAAATAGCCGGCCGAGCGTTGCGCCGCCGGCACCGCCTTCAACAGTTTGGCGGCGTTCTTGTCGCCCTTGTCGGCCGCCGCCCACGCATCGGCCAACGGCTGCGCCCCGGCGAGCCCGGCGACCCGCAGCGCGGAGGACGGCCGGTCGGCATAGAACATGCGCTCCATGCGGTAGCGATGGTCGGCCGCGGGGATCAGCGCGCCGAACTCCTTGATGATGGCGTTCTCGTCCTTGGCTTCCAGCTTTTCGCTGCGCCAGAACGGCACCAGCACCGCGCGCGCCGCGGCCTGGTTGCCGAGCGCTACCTGCGAGCGGGCAAGGATGATCACGCCCTCCGGCGTCAGTGGCTGGCTGCGGCCGAAGGCCTGCACCACCACTTGCGGCGGCGGGTTTTCGCGATAGAGCGCGCGTTCGCTGTTCTTGCGCAGGGCGATCGTGCCCGGCCAGCCGGGAAGCATCTTGGCGGCATCGGCAATCTCGCCGCTCGGCACCTGGTCGCCGCCATAAAGCGCGATCGCCCAGGCCAGGATGTGCCGGTCGAGCGAAGTGGCGGGCAGCGTGTCGCGGGCATTGCGCGCGCCGGCAATGTTGTTGGCGGCAAGCGCGTCGAGGCCGCTCTTCAGTTGCGCGATGTCGGTGGGTAGGACGGCCGGCATCTGGCCAGGCGCTTGAGGTACGTCTGGCGCCGGGATGGAAGCCGTCACGCGCGCGTCGACGCTGCCGCCGATCGCCATGGTGGGCGTCAGCGCGACGATCGCGCCGAAAAGCGCGAAGAGATGAGGCCGCCTCGTCGGCATGGTTGCAATCCTAGCACATCGTCAGCAGGCGCGGGCACTAGAGAACCCGATGCAAAGCCTAGACTTAGGTCGTGAAGGGCTCGTAAACAAAAGGTTATCGAGGCCGTTCGAATTGCGCTTGCTGGCACTACGCCGATGCTTGCCGCTAAACCATGTCGAGACTATGGTGCGCGGCTTCGCTTTCGGTTAGAAGGCGCGCAAACAAAACAGACGCATGTCGCCCAAAAGTGGGAACCGGTTTTGGGATAACGACATGCGTAAACAGACAAAGTTCCAAGGAGTTTGGAAGATATGCTGAGAGGCTCGCTGACCGCGCTCGTCACACCGTTCGAAAAGAGCGGGCGTTTCGACGAGAAAGCCTTTCGCGCTTTCGTCGAATGGCAGATCGCCGAGGGCACCACGGGCCTCGTCCCGGTCGGCACCACAGGCGAGTCGCCGACGCTGTCGCATGAGGAGCACCGCCAGGTCGTGAAGGTCGCCATCGAGGTGGCCAAGGGCCGTGTTCCGGTCGTCGCCGGCGCCGGCTCCAACAACACCGAGGAAGCGGTCGGACTAGTGCAATATGCCGAGAAGGCCGGCGCCGATGCCGCCCTTGTCGTCACCCCTTACTACAACAAGCCCACGCAGCGCGGCCTTTACGCGCATTTCGCCGCCGTCGCCAAGGCGACCAGGCTGCCGATCATCATCTACAACATCCCGCCGCGCTCGGTGATCGACATGACGCCGGAGACGATGGGCAGGCTGGCGCACGACTTCAAGAACATCGTCGGCGTCAAGGATGCGACAGGCAAGGTCGAGCGCGTCTCCGAGCAGCGCATGACCTGCGGCAAGGACTTCATCCAGCTCTCGGGCGAGGATGCCTCCGCGCTCGGCTTCAACGCCCATGGCGGCGTGGGCTGCATCTCGGTGACGTCGAATGTCGCGCCGCGGCTCTGCGCCGAATTCCAGGAAGCGACACTCTCCGGCGACAGTGCCAAGGCGCTCGAGCTGCAGGACCGGCTCTTGCCGCTGCATAAGGCGATCTTCATCGAACCCGGCCTGTGCGGCGCCAAATATGCGCTCTCGAAGCTTGGCAAGGTCGAAAACGTGGTGCGCTCGCCACTGGTGACGATCGAGGCCTCGACGGCCGAAAAGATCGACCAGGCGATGAAGCATGCCGGCTTGATTAATTAGGGATGAGGCGCCACCTCTCCGCATTATGAATCAAGTCAAGAAAGCCGACCCGAACAACAGGACGGTCGCCGAAAACCGCAAGGCGCGCTTCTCCTACGAGGTGCTCGACACGATCGAGACCGGCCTGGTGCTGACCGGCACCGAGGTCAAGTCGCTGCGCCAGGGCCAGGCCAACATCCAGGAATCTTACGCCTCCGCCGAGGGCGGCGAGATCTGGCTGATCAATTCCTATCTGCCGGAATACCTGCAGGCCAATCGCTTCAACCACGAGCCGCGCCGGCGCCGCAAATTGCTGGTCTCGAAGCGCGAGATGGCCAAGCTGTCGCAAAGCGTCGAGCGCGAGGGCATGACGCTGGTGCCGCTGAAGATCTATTTCAACGACCGCGGCCGCGCCAAGCTGCTCTTGGCGATCGCCCGCGGCAAGAAATTGCACGACAAGCGCGAGACCGAAAAGCAGCGCGACTGGTCGCGCGAGAAGGGCCGACTGCTGAAGGAGCGCGGCTGAGCTTTCGCCGCTGGCGGAAAAAGCCACCGGTCAGCTTCTTGGTTCAGGCCTAACAGCATTTCGGACGGGGGGTGGTCTTGGGCAAGCGGATCGTTTTCTGGGGCCTGGCCAGTGTGGTTGTCGCCTGTGCCGTCGCGGCCGGCGCCTATTTCTGGTTCCGTGGCTTTTCGCCGGATCGCGAGGAATTCCCGATCCGGGGCATCGACGTCTCGCATCATCAGGGCAAGATCGACTGGCGGCGCGTCGCGGCCGACGATGTCGCCTTCGCCATCATCAAGGCCACCGAAGGCGGCACCCATGTCGACACCCTGTTCGCCACGAACCTACGCGAAGCCCGCGCGGCCGGCCTCGCGGTCGGCGCCTATCACTTCTTCACCTTCTGCCGGCCGCGAG
>NZ_RZSA01000595.1:0-4242 GCF_003998075.1 Mesorhizobium sp. M2A.F.Ca.ET.037.01.1.1
TCCCACGCCGTGACCGTGAACAGGATCGCCTGCTCCGGCTTTGCCTTGTAGTCCGCCGGCATCAGCTTCGCCGTCAGCTCCGGGTCGTTTTCGACGACCCGCGCCCTGCCCCAGACCTTGATGCGCTGCCTGAGCATATAGTCGATCAGGAACAGGAAGGCCTGGTCGTTGTCCTGCAGGTTGCCCTGGGTGATGAACTGGCGGTTGCCGGAGAAATCCGCGAAGCCGATCGTGTGCTCGTCCAGCACCTTGAGGAAGCCGGCCGGCCCGCCACGATGCTGGATGTAAGGCTGGCCTTCGGCATTGGCCGTCGCAAGGAACACGCTGGACTGCGCTTCGATGAAGGCGGCAAGGTCCGGCGTGATCGTGGCCCGCCAGCCGCCGCGCTGCTCGACGCGCGCATAGGAATCGCGCGATCCCTTGCGCGACTGGATCGCCTTGACGGTCGGTGTGAAGGCGACGTCGCTGGTGAATTCGTTCATGCCGGCGCTCCTCGGACAGGATGGCATGTCATTACCCTCTTCCGAAAATCGGATGTAGAGAGCATATTTGCAATTCACCCTTCCAGATTTCGGAAGAATAATGGATCGCCTCGACGCCATGTCCCTGTTCGTCGCTACGGTGGAGGCCGGCAGCCTTTCCGCCGCTGCCAGGCGTGCCGGCGTGCCGTTGGCGACGGTGAGCCGCAAGCTCTCCGACCTGGAGAAGCATTTGAAGACGCGTCTGCTCAACCGCTCGACGCGGCGCCTGGTGCTGACGGATGCCGGCCAATCCTACCTCGCCGCCTGCCGCCGCATTCTCGATGAGGTGAATGAGGCCGAGCGTACCGCTGCGGGCGAATATTCGAGCCCGACAGGCGAGCTGGTCATCACGGCACCGGTCGTCTTCGGCCGCCTGCATGTGCTGCCCGTGATCACCGACTTTCTCGCCATCTATCCGCAGGTGGACGTCCGCCTGACCTTGTCGGACCGGATCACCCAACTGGTCGAGGAGCATATCGATTTGGCCCTGCGCATCGGCGAGCTGCCGGATTCGGCCATGGTCGCGATCCGCGTCGGCTCGATCCGCCGCATCGTCTGCGCAAGCCCGGCTTACCTTGCCTCGCAGGGCACGCCGGAGAAACCATCTGAGCTTGCGGGTCACAGCTGCGTCACCTTCGAGGGCCTTGCCTCTCCCGCGACATGGAGTTTCGGAGCGGGCAAGACGGAAACCACGATCCCGGTCCGCTCGCGCCTGCAAGTCAACACCGCCGAAGCGGCGATCGATGCCGCCATCGCCGGGCTTGGCCTGACGAAAGTGCTCTCCTACCAGGCGGACGCCGGCGTGCGCGCCGGCACGCTGCGGGTGGTGCTGGAGCCATTCGAGTCGCCGCCCTGGCCGGTAAGCCTCGTCCATGCCGGCCAGGGCCGGCTGCCGGTGAAATTGCGCGCCTTCCTCGATTTTGCAGCGCCGCGCCTCAAGGAGCGGCTGGCGCGGTCATTGTAAGCAATTCCAGGAAAAGTGCATCGCGGTTTTCCGTCCGGAATTGCGGCAAACCAAGAGTGGCCGGCATTTCGACCGTGGCGGCGTTTCCTTTTTGCCGCCGCTTGGTGTAACCAACGCACACTTCCTCACGGGCCCCTTGCATGCTCATCATCCGCTCGCTGGCGTTCAACCTCGTCTTCTATCTCAGCCTGATCGTCCAGATGATCTTCTGGACCCCTTTCTATTTCCTGGCGCCGCGCCACCGTGCCTGGTTCGTGCCGAAATTCTGGTCGCGGACCTCAATGTGGCTCTATGACAAGATCGCCGCGACGAAGAGCGAGATCACCGGTGTCGAGAACCTGCCCGAAGGGTCCTTCATCCTGGCGCCGAAGCACCAGTCCTTCTGGGATGCGATCGCCTTCTTCCCCTATCTCGACGACGCGCTCTACATCCTGAAACGCGAGCTGACCTGGATCCCTTTCTTCGGCTGGTACATCATGAAGATGCGCATGATCCCGGTCGACCGCGGCAGCCGTTCGAAAGCGCTGAAAGCGGTCGTCGTCGCGACCAGACAGGAGATGGACCGCAACCCGCGCCAACTGATCATCTATCCCGAAGGCACGCGCCGCGCGCCGGGCGCCGAGCCGTCCTACAAATACGGCATCGTCGAGATCTACACGCAGCTGGGCGTGCCCGTGGTGCCGGTCGCCCATGTCGCCGGCCTCTATTGGCCGCGCCGCAAGTTCCTGCGCTATCCGGGCACCATCAAGGCCCGCTTCCTGCCGCCGATTCCACCAGGGCTCGGCAAGGAGGAATTCATGCAGCGGCTGATCGGCGAGACGGAAGCCGCCTGCGACCAGATGCTTGTCGAGGCCGCGCAGGCGCCGAACCCGCCGCCCATGCCGCCGACGGCGGTCAAGCGCCTAGCGGAACTCGGCGTAACGGCCAGGACCTGATCCGCTACCGCAGCACCGCCAGCAAGGTCGTCAGCACCAGCGTCGCGGCAAACACCAGGTTGATGACCCGCGACGCCAGCGGATGGCGCAGGAACCGTGCGAAGGCCGTTCCTGCGAGCAGCCACACGACGTGGATGGCGACAATCATCGCGGCAAGCACCAGCAGCCTGGTGAAAATGCCGAGCGGATCGGGCTGAGACGCCGCGCCGGCGTACACGGCGCCAATCGCCACATAGGCCTTCGGGTTGGCGGCGGCGAGCGCGAAGCCGCCGAGAAAATCGGGTTTTGTCGCCGTGCTGCCGCGCTCGGCCAATGGCGGCGCCGTCGCTATCTTGAAGGCGAGATAGAGGATGTAGGCGGCCGAAAGGATCGCCAGCACCGGCGCCACTCCCGGTACCGAGGTCAACATGCCGAAAATCCCGGCCGCCACAGCCAGAAGCACGGCGATCGTGCCGAGCACGACGCCCGCGGTGTAACTCAGGGAAGGACTCAGACCGAAAGCCGCGCCGACGGCGGTGACGCTGATCGTCGCCGGTCCCGGACTGCCCATGACGACCGTCGCGGCCAAGACAAGCGCCAGCACTTGCTGCCAGGATTGTGGATCGCCCAGAACACCACCAGCCATGCCGAACCTCCTCCTGCCGCGATGCGCAGGATTTAGGAGGGACCGTCATGGCCGTCTTGGATGATCGTGCGAGTATCGACTGCGCCAAGGCGTGTTGAGATTACGAGCTGGCCCGGTCGAGCGCCGCGACATCGTCGGCCGAAAGCTTGAGCGATGCGGCGCGGATCAGGCTGTCCATCTGGGCCGGCGTCGTGGCGCTGGCGATCGGCGCGGTGATGCCTGGACGCGCGATGATCCAGGCCAGCGCCACTTCCGCCTGCTTGGCCGAATGGCGTTCGGCCACTGCATCGAGCGCGGACAGGATGCGCATGCCGCGCTCGTTGAGGTAGCCGGCCACGCCCTCGCCGCGCGCGCTTTGCCCGAGATCGGGCTTGCTGCGGTATTTCCCGCTCAAAAATCCCTTGGCCAGGCTGAAATAGGTGATGACGCCGATATCCTCAGCCTTGCAGAGATCGAGCAGCGGTCCGTCGAGCGATGAGCGATCGTACAAATTGTATTCAGGCTGCAGGACCTCGTAACGCGGCAGGCTGCGCAGGCTGGCCACGTCGAGCGCCGCGCGCAACTGGCCGGCATCGAGATTGGAGCAGCCCGGATAGCGGATCTTGCCTTTTTCGAGCAGGCGCTGATAGGCGCCGAGCGTTTCCTCGTAAGGCGTGGCCGGGTCCGGCCAGTGCGACAGATAGAGGTCGATGACATCGACCTGCAGCCGTTTGAGCGATGCCTCGACCGCCTTTTCGATATAAGCGGCGGAGAGGTCGCGCTTGCCCTGGCCCATATCCGAGCCGACCTTGGTGATGATGACCACCTTGTCGCGGTTGCCGCGGCTCTTCATCCAATTGCCGATGATGGTTTCCGACTCGCCGCCCTTGTTGCCGGGAACCCAGCGCGAATAGGCATCGGCCGTATCGATGGCGTTCAGGCCGGCTCCGGCGAACCGGTCAAGTAGATCGAAGGAGGTCTTCTCGTCGGCGGTCCAGCCGAAGACGTTGCCGCCCAGGACCAGCGGCGCGATTAAAAGGTCGGTGCGACCGAGACGGCGTTTCTGCAAGACTGATCTCCGTGATGCTGGAACGGGCCTGACGCCCAGGGATGGGATGCCGCTAAGCTAGGTCGTGGCCGGCCGAGGTCAAAGGCATGGTTTGCTTTTTGATCGGACCAGCACTTCACGAAGACGAGACCTGACGGCCCACCTCTTCC
>NZ_RZSA01000596.1:0-4239 GCF_003998075.1 Mesorhizobium sp. M2A.F.Ca.ET.037.01.1.1
GTGTCGGGCAGCGTCGCGCCGGTCACCACCTCGCCGTCGAGATAGACCGGATCGACCCGGTGCTCGGTGACATAGGTTCCAACCTCGGCCGGCGGTCTGCCGATCGACTCGATGGCGTCATCATTGGAGACGATGGCGCCGGTGTAGGTGTCCCTGGTGTAGACGTCATCGGTCGGCGGCGCCACGACGGCGATATCGGCATTGGCCGGGCGACGGGTGACGACAACGCGGCTGCCGCCGAAGTCGGCCGTCACATAGTCGGAATAGACCCAACCCTTGCCGCCGGCTTCGGCGATGGTGCACCATTTGCTGCCTTCGATGCAGCCGGTAAGCGTGGCCGACTGGCCGGCCGCCAGCACGCCGACGACTGGGTATTGCGGACCCGGCCCGGCGCGGACATTCAAGTCCGTCACGGCCGCGACGGGGGTATCGGCGAAAGCGGCGCCCGACATGGCGAGCAGCGCACCGGCAAGCGCCGGAAACAACATGCGTTTCATCGTTTTTAACTCCGTTTTCAACGCTCCCTGGATCAGGATGACGTTTCAAAGATACGTCATCCTGATCCAGCTCCTTTGTCGGAGCATGATCTTTCCGAAAACCGGTTCCCGCTTTTGGGGATCATGCCCTAGGGCTCGGAAACGAAACAGGGATCTATGCGTTCCGGCTAAAGTGCCGCTGCCGGCTCACGAATTGTTCCAGGCTTTTTCCGCGCGCCGGTCAGAAGGTCGTTCACGAAGGCCAGTTTTCGCGCCGACACCTCGGAAATCACGAAGGGGTAGAGGTCCGGCAGTCCCATGCAGCGGTTGATCGAATTGGAGGCCTCCGAAAGCACCAGCCAGCGGGCGAGGATCCTCTCGAACGGCTCCTGCACCGGATCTGGATCGCCAGGCGCCGGCTGCAAATGTCCGCCGGTATCGGCGCGCGGCAGGTCGCCGTCGCCGACGGTTTCCAGCCGGCCGAGCGGAAGATTCAGCGCATGCACCATCTCGAGCGTGTCGGTGATGTGCAGATGGTGCGCGAAGGTCTCGGCCCAATCCTCCCAGGGATGGGACGTGGCGTAGGCGGAGATGTGGCGCTGCTGCCAGTCCGGCGGCGCGCCGTTGGCGTAGTAGGCCTGCAAGGCCTGCTCGTAATCGGTCCGCTCGTCGCCGAAGAGCGCGCGGAAAGCCGAAAGATATGCGGGATCGTCACGGACCAGCCGGTCCCAATAATAGTGGCCGAGTTCATGGCGGAAATGGCCGAGCAAGGTGCGGTAATTCTCGCCCATCTCGATGCGCCGGCGCTCGCGCTCGGCGGAATCGGCCTCGGCGACGTTGAGCGTGATCAATCCGTTGTCATGGCCGGTCAGGATGCGTTCCCCGCCTGGACCGGCGCCGATCGGGTCGGCGAGAAAGTCGAAGGCCAGACCGGTCTCGTCGCCCGCATCGGCCTTGGGCGTAACCGGAAGGCCGAGGGCGAGCAGGGAGTAGACGGCACGCTTCTTCGCCGCTTCGACCCGGATCCAGCGCCTGCGGTTGCCGTCGATGGAAAGGTCGGGAATGACCTGATTGAGAGCGCAGGCGCGGCAGAAGGTCCGGCCGTTCTCGGCCCGCCAGTTGCACGCGCATTCATCGGCGTTGCCACATGGAAGGACGCCGCCCTCGCCGCTGAGCACGAATTTCGCCTGCTCCGGGTCGTAGAGCACCAGGCTGGAACAGTTCAGACACTGGGCATTCTCGAAATAAAGGCGGTGCCCGCAGTTTGGACAGTCGAAAAGCTTCATGCATCAACCCCGTGGGACCCATGCGTGGATGTGGGTTCGCCCCTAACGCCCGCCGGCGTCCGGCGTTCCAGTGCTACTTCGCCGCAATCTGGGCAATGACCTGCCTGGCCACGCTTTCGCCCGAGAGCCTCGCGCCGCCGCAGGACTGGATCAGCGGACCGGCGACATGCTCGCCAGCGAAGAAGATTTTCTCGGCAATAGGCTGCATCAGCGTCGCGCGCGCTTCGGAGCGGCCCGGGCGCGCCGCCGCATAGGCGCCGCGCACAAAGCGCTCCGCGCCCCAGTTCGTCATCATGGCGCGGCCGGCATGCTTCCTCACGTCGCCACCAAAGATGCCGCACAGGCGGTCGACGACGAAATCGACCCCGGCTGCCTCGCCGGCGGCCGACATTTCCCAGGCAAAGTCGCCGCCGACGAAGCCGACCATCAGATCGAGATCGAAGGGGAAGCAGAGGAAATAGATGTCGTGCCTGGCCATGCGCTCGATCAAAAGGTCGTCGAAAGGCGCAAGGCCGAGCCTCGTGCCCTTGATCTCAACCGGCAGCTTGGTCAGCATGCCCATGGGCAGGTCGAAGAAGGCACCGAAATGCGCGTCGGGCAGCGCGGGCGAGAACTCGATCTCCTCGAAGGCGAGCACGGCGGGCGAAGCGGTGACGATGACCGCCTTGGCGCGCACCGTGCCGCGGTCGGTGACGCAGGCGATTCCCGGCACATCCCAAAGGATCTTGCGCACCGGCGTCGACAGTTCGACCGGCACGTCGAAGCCGAAACGCGCGACCAGCGCGCCGAACCCTTCCTTGCTGAAATAGTTGGGGTCGAGGTCGGCGGCTGCCTGGAAGTCGCGGATCGAGATCTCGTCCTCGTCGGCGCCGAAATCCATCGGGCCGGCGAAGGTGGCCGCGGCGCGCGGCGCGTGGCCCCTGGCAAGCAGCCCCGACAGCCGGTCGTCGTCGCCGTCCTTGACTTGATGATTGGCGAGCAGTTCGAAGAGCTTGGCATCGGCCGCCTTCATCTCGGCCTCCTCCTCCTCGCTCGCCTTGCGCTTGCGATAATAGAGATGGTCGACATTCATGTCATGGTGATGCAGCGTCCAGCCGGCGGCCTTGGCTTCCGGAAAATACGGATTGCGGTCTGCCGCGTGCAGCCAGGCGCAGCCGATGTCGAAAGGCACGCCGAAATGGCGGTCGCTGGTCCAGGCGCGGCCGCCGATGCGGTCCATGGCCTCGAGAAGAAGGAAGGAATGTCCGGCGGCTCGAAGCACCGTTGCCGCGGCAAGTCCCGCGGAACCGGCGCCAACGATCACGACATCAACGTCCTTCATGAGGCAAGCCCGCCACACCTGATGCCCGATCGTAGGCAAATTGCCCTTCTTTCGCCAGTGTCGAGTGTCACGTGCTCCGCGGAGGCGGTGACAACCCGGCGTTTCGCTGGCAAATTCACAACCGGGACGTGATTCAGGCAATTCAGGAGAACGAGATGGCATTTTTTGCCAAAGGAAGGATTTTTGCGGCGGCGGTAGTGGCGACGCTGGCGCTGACGGCGGGCGCCGAGGCGGCTCCGAGCTGTGGCAAGAACGGCGCCGGCTTTGACGCCTGGAAACAGGATTTTGCCGGCGAGGCCAGAGCCGAGGGTGTCGGCCAGAGGGGCCTGTCCGCGCTGGCGGGTGCCACTTACGCCACCAGGACGATCGCCGCCGACCGGGCGATCCACAAGGCGTTCAGCGGCTCGGTGGAAAGCTTCATGCAGCGCCGTGGCGCATCCGCGATCATCTCCCGAGGCCGCGCGCTGAAGAAAGCAAACGCGGCGATGTTTGCCAATATCGAGAGCACCTATGGCGTGCCGCCGGGCGTGCTGCTCGCCATCTGGGGCATGGAAACCGGTTTCGGCGCCTCGATGGGGAACCAAAACACGGTTTCGGCGATCGTGACGCTCGCCTATGACTGCCGTCGCCCGGATTATTTCAAGCCGCATGCCATCGCCGCGCTGAAGCTTGTCGATCGCGGCGCGCTCAGCGCCTCCTCGGTCGGCGCCATGCATGGCGAGATCGGCCATACCCAGTTCCTGCCCGGAAACGTGCTGAAATATGGCGTCGGCAGCGGCAATTTGCGCGACCGCAACACGGCGCTGGCATCCACCGCCAACTTCCTCAAGGGCCATGGCTGGCGCGCCGGCGCGAGCTATCAGGCCAATATGGGCGCGATCGCCGGCTGGAATTCGGCAAGCGTCTATCAGCAGGCGATCGCCCGCATCGCTGAGGCGATTGACGCCGACTGACGGAATATCTCCATTCCGACGAAAAGCCCGGCCTGCGCCGGGCTTTTTTGTTACGAAGCAAGGGTCAAAACCCAACCACCGGAACGACCGGGTCCGATCTCATCACCTAACTCTCAATCATTCGCGTAGCCGCTCAATGGACATTTCCGGGAAACGGGAATCTGGAAGGTACCGGTAGTGCCGCTGCAGGTACGGAACTTGGA
>NZ_RZSA01000597.1:0-4239 GCF_003998075.1 Mesorhizobium sp. M2A.F.Ca.ET.037.01.1.1
GATCTCCTCAGGCGTGAATAGCAGGGGTATCCGTCGGGCGACGGTGAGATAGGACGGAGCGGTCTGCCCGGCCTCCTCGCAGCGGGCGCGGATTTCCGCGACGACAGGCGCGAGCGGAGGAGCTTCAAGCACCAGCCACTGCTCTCGCAGCGTCGAGGCGATGATCTCCTCGATGCCCTGGTTAAGGCGCTTCTTACGAACGCCATCCAGCGGGGGCAGTAGCGACGTCACGGTGCGATCGATGCGGTAGCGCGCCAGCAGGTTATAGACTTGGCGGGTCGAGAGCCGCAGCTCGGCTGCGGCCCGATTGATTGCCGCCTGTCGTGGACCCGAACCGTCGAGAATCCTGTCAAGCTCGCGGGCGACACGGCGTGCAGCCAGCCACACTTCATCGGAATGCGACAAAGCAGGTGCTGCTTTTCGGTTGTGCAATGGCTTCGGCAAATCGAGCAGTCAGTGAAATCGTTAGCGAAAATCACGCCCTTCGTAGCGCGGAAACCTAACCGGCATATGACGTTCGGGCGTTTGAAATCGGGAAGTAAAAGCGACATACGAAGCGGCGAGCGCCGGACTCAAGGAGCACGACCGTCTGCTTCTCGCCAAGGGCCAGATGGAGCGTGTGCTGCGCGGCCGCCGCGCCAGCTCGAAATTGCCCGCATTGCTCGATCTGGTCCTGTCGCGTCCGCTGGTGTCGACCAGCATGATTCAGGACAAGCTCGAAGTTTCCCGGCAGGGTGCCCTCGATCTCGTCGGCGCACTTAACCTGCGCGAGATGACGGGGAGGGAGAGTTTCCGAGCGTGGGGAATCCTGTAGATCGGATCCATGCAAATATCAGACTTGGCGAGGCTGCGGTGTCGTGACGGCTAGCAGGGAAGAAAATGGAACTCGTTCCCATCAGCGGTGATCCCACGTTAAATCGGGCCAAATGGCGTTGGTCGCAACGCGCCTGTGGGATGATCCACGAGAAGACCCAGCAGCACTTTGCATGCTCGACGGAAGCCAACATATCCCTGGCAAGAGCCAACGACCCCTGGCGGCCTACCTTGCTCCGGCTTGGGCGCAATGCTGGTCGCTGAACCCCGGTTCCGATACCTTGCTGAGGGCGTACTCTCGCGTGAATCTGGATCCGCAAACGCGACGCAACTCGGATCGTTCCAACGAAGGCGTGACCGTCACGACCACGGTCCGGCGTCTGTTGGCCGCTGCCAAAGAGTGGCATGCCGTCGGCGCAGACGGCCATGTCGTGGCCGGTCGGGTAGAATATCTGGACGACCAGGAAATCTGGCAGCGCATCGTGAATGCGTGCAACGGCGAGCGCGGCCCTGGTTTTTTCTGCACCGTGCAGGGGCGCGCCGAGTCACTTTTGTGGAAGCGGGGCTATTTCGGCCATGAGCAGGAAATGCGTCTTCTCCTGATCGGTCGGTCTTGGCAGCAGGATAGACCATCACCGAAAGTTCGGCTTGTGAAGATCGATCCGAACGCCTTGTTCACTTCAATCAGCTTCGATCCGAGGCTTCAACCTTTCGAGCTAAATGAACGGATCGCTGAGTTTCGGGAAGCGGGTTATACCGGCGAAATCGTTCGAGACCTCAACTATCAGAAGGTGCTTTCCCTACTTATCATGATGCGGGACTGGCCTGATCCATAGTGTGAGGAAATGTTCGCCTTTCCCTCAAACGCGAGCGGCGCCAGTTCGGGTGCCGCCCCTGTGGACAAGCCAGCCAAGGAGTCGTTTGTCCGAATCTCTACATTCTGTACTATAACTGAGTCTGGGTAGCGGGGTGGGCAAACGAATATTGGGCGATGGTCGCCCGAATCGTCGCGCCTGAGCGAATATAGGGATCAAGTGAATCCCTCGGGCGTGGCATGGCGAAGAAGAAAGTACCGAGTCGCAAGCGTCCGCCCCTTGAGGCGCGGTTTGAGTTCGTCGGGGACGCGATCGCCCCTATTGATCGCTCGGCACTCAGATCCGCGATTTTCGAGGTAGAGGAACGGGACACCGGGGCGGGCTACAACCTAAAGCTTTGGCGTAAAACCAACACCGCTGTGGACGATGATCTGCGCCAACTATGGCTGCACGAAATGCGGCAGATGCAACGCCTGATGTCGTATGGCGGCGCGCGCGACGTGATCGTAGACGTCATCGAATTCGTCGAAGACGAAGAAAATTTCGGAGTACTGCAACCGCAACTCGGCCAGCCGCTAGCCCAGCGACTGAAACGTCTTCCCCGGCAGCATTGGCTGAGGAACTTAGGGGCCATTAGGTCGCGCGTACTCTTCTGGAGGAATATCGGCCGCCTCGTGAAGGCACTCGGCATCGTCCATTCCCAAGGGCTCGTGCACGGAAGCCTGAGCGAAGATGTCGTGCTCACGGAGGGATCGGAAGACCCGGACTTTTACCTTGCTGGATTTGAATGGAGTCTGTGGCTGAGTGCGGATTCCGTTGCAGCCTCGCATGCTCGTCTCAGCCCCCAGAGCGAGTCGAAAAGAGCGCTGCGATACTCGTTTGAGGAGGATTGGCAGGCTCTAGGTCGACTGATCGCGGCGACCCTTCGTGTGGTCGTGAGACAAACGGGAGACGTTGAAGCCCTCGACGGGCCCGACCAAGCCCTCGCGTTGAGCCCTTCCGAGCGCGCCGTTTTACGCCGCCTCATCGTCCCTTATCGGCTTGACGTTCAGGACGCCGGAACGATTTCGCGGGCGATCGATGACATTATCTCAAACGTCTCGCGCTCCGTCGCCGCCAGGGCAGGAACCTTCTTGCTCGCGTTGCCGGTTCCGTCTCGCGTGGCTGACGTGATTTTCGCCGCAACCGGTGGACAAGTACCCGTCGACGAGTTTCGAAAGCAGGTGGATTGGCTCCAGGCAGACATGGCAGGGGGGGCCACGTTGCTTGTGCCGACATCGTTTGATCCAAAGAGAGATCGCCTGACCTTGGTTACCGAGGCGATGACGTACACGTTGACCGCGTTCCAAGATGATGGCGTCCCCGTCTGGGATATCGCTTTTTGCGCCAATGCGGAGCCACGTGGCGGTCCAATCGGCCTTGGCAACTTCGTTGAACATCCGATCCTTCAACCAATTTCGGTGGCTGGAATTCGGCGGGCCCGAGACCTACGCGCTGAACTTGGGCCCGACGTTTTGGATTGGAGTGCCTTCGCAGATCAAAAAGACGGTGCGGATAGCGGGCGCACGGAGGAAATCCAGGCCGCGCTCGTACTGGTTCAAATTGTCGAATCCGTCGTCAAGGCGTTCGAAATCTATCCGATCGAAGTGCTCGAATCGTCCAGCGATCGTGGTCGACGCTATGTGACAATCCGCGGGCTTCCAAACAATGATCGTGATCGTATCGCCAAGCGCATCGGCGTCCCCGAGACGTCGGCGGCGCTGGCCAGGCTCTTCGCGGAGGAGCACCGGGACGCCGAAAGCCAATGGCGCATCAGCCTTTCCGCGAGCCTGGGCGGGTCTAGAACGCACGACATCACGGCGTCGTTTGTCGACGTCGTCGAGAAACGAGGTGGTCAAGCATACCGATTCGAGGTTGACGACGAGGTTCCCCAGGGAGGTCCGCTGTTCCTACGTGCCGACGGTGAGACCGGCACCGAGAAGGTTATAGGGCGGCACCTGGCGAATATTCGCGCGCTCAACACGCGAGTCGATCTCGTGGACATGCTAGACGATCCTTGGCGACTTCAGCGCTCGAGCAAGGAGGCGCTGAGGGAAGATGACGCCGAGTTCGCGGAACTGGATCACCCGAAGCAGAAGGCTCTGCGCTCTATCTGGAGCACTCTTCCGTCTTTCTTTGTCGTTGGTCCACCTGGCGTGGGGAAGACAAGGCTAGCGACAGAATTGATCTGGCGCCGTTTCGAGGATCCATCGACTCGCATCCTCCTGAGTGCACAGGGCCACGACGCCCTCGATAACTTGCAGGAAAAAGTCAAGGAGGTGCTAGCTATTCACGATGCGCATGGCGTTATTGTCGTGCGTTCGTCATCACTTCGGAGGGCGAAAACCGAAGACGATGTGCAGCGTGTTGCCGCGAAATACCTTCGGGCTTTGGCCGGGAGCCAAATGGTCTCGGAAAATATCTCCGGTGAGCGCGAGCAGATCAAGCGTCTTGCCGCGGCGTACGACCGGCTTGAGGCCAAATCCGCTCAGACGAAGCGAGCTCAGTTGTCGTCAGACGAGGACGAATTGCATGACGAAGAACGAAAAGGACTGCGAGGCATGTCCAATCT
>NZ_RZSA01000598.1:0-4238 GCF_003998075.1 Mesorhizobium sp. M2A.F.Ca.ET.037.01.1.1
CGCAGATGGTGGTCGAGCGCCAGCTCATGGAAAGGCAGATCCATCGCCGCGATCTCACGCGAGAGCAATTTATCGAGAAGGTCTGGGAGTGGAAGGCCGAATCCGGCGGCGCGATCTTCAACCAGCTGAAGCGCCTCGGCGCCTCGGCCGACTGGTCGCGCGAACGCTTCACCATGGATGAAGGCCTGTCCAAGGCGGTGCTGGAAGTCTTCGTCACGCTCTACAAGGAAGGCCTCATCTACAAGGACAAGCGCCTTGTGAACTGGGACCCCAAGCTGCTGACGGCCATTTCCGACCTCGAGGTCGAGCAGCACGAGGTCAACGGCAATCTCTGGCACTTCCGTTACCCGATCGAAGGCGAAGCGTTCGATCCGGAGAACCCGAAGACCTTCATCACGGTCGCCACGACGCGCCCCGAGACGATGCTTGGCGATACGGCGGTTGCCGTTCATCCGGGTGACGACCGCTTCACCGATCTGGTCGGCCGCAACGTCGTGCTGCCCATCGTCGGTCGCAAGATACCGATCGTGGCGGACGAATATTCCGATCCGGAGAAGGGCTCCGGCGCGGTCAAGATCACGCCGGCGCATGATTTCAACGACTTCGAGGTCGGCAAGCGTCACAAATTGCCGGCGATCAACATCCTGACAGTCGAAGCCGCCATCAAGCTCAAGGACAACGAGGATTTCCTCGCCGGTCTCGAGGTGACGCCGGAGCGCGAGGCCGTCTGGGACGAGCTCGACGGACTCGACCGCTTCGCTGCCCGCAAGAAGGTCGTCGAGCTGATGGAAGCGGGCGGGTTCCTCGACAAGATCGAGCCGCACCGGCACACCGTGCCGCATGGCGACCGCGGCGGCGTGCCGATCGAGCCGTTCCTGACCGACCAATGGTATGTCAACGCCGCCGAGCTCGCCAAGCCGGCGATCGCCTCGGTGCGCGAGGGCCGCACGAACTTCGTGCCGAAGAACTGGGAAAAGACCTATTTCGACTGGATGGAGAACATCCAGCCCTGGTGCATTTCGCGCCAGCTCTGGTGGGGCCACCAGATCCCGGCCTGGTATGGGCCGGACGGGCATGTCTTCGTCGAGAAGACCGAGGAAGAGGCTTTGGCCGCGGCGGTCGAATATTACCTGGCGCTGGAAGGGCCGTGGAAGGCCTGGGTAGAGGACAAGCTCGAGAATTTCCAGCCGGGCGAGATCCTGACCCGCGACGAGGACGTGCTCGACACCTGGTTCTCGTCGGCGCTGTGGCCGTTCTCGACGCTCGGCTGGCCCGACCAGACGCCCGAGCTCAAGACCTATTACCAGACCGACGTGCTGGTGACCGGCTTCGACATCATCTTCTTCTGGGTCGCCCGCATGATGATGATGGGCCTGCACTTCATGGACGAGGAGCCGTTCCACACCGTCTATGTGCATGCGCTGGTGCGCGACAAGAACGGCGCCAAGATGTCGAAGTCGAAGGGCAACGTCATCGATCCGCTCGACCTGATCGACGAATATGGCGCAGATGCGCTGCGCTTCACGTTGACAGTGATGGCGGCTCAGGGGCGCGACGTGAAGCTCGATCCGGCGCGCATCGCCGGCTATCGCAATTTTGGCACCAAGCTGTGGAACGCGACGCGCTTCGCCGAGATGAACGAGGTTGCGCGCAACGACGAGTTCTGGCTGAACGACACCAAGCTGCCGGTCAATCGCTGGATCCTGACCGAGCTGACGCGAGCGGCGCGCGCGGTCACCGAAGGCATCACCAGCTATCGTTTCAACGACGCGGCGGGCGCGGCCTATCGCTTTGTCTGGAACCTGTTCTGCGACTGGTACCTGGAGCTGTTGAAGCCGGTGTTCATGGGCACGGACGAGGCCGCCAAGGCTGAGAGCCGGGCCTGCGTCGCCTTCGTACTCGACGAGATCTACAAGCTCCTGCATCCGATGATGCCGTTCATGACCGAGGAGCTGTGGGCGCAGACCGCTGGCGAAGGCAAGGAGCGCTCCTCGCTGCTTTGCCATGCCGCCTGGCCGTCGCCCGACTTCGAGGACGAAGAGGCTGCCGCCGACATCAACTGGCTGGTCGACCTCGTCTCGGGCATCAGGTCAGTGCGGTCGGAGATGAACGTGCCGCCGGCAGCGATCGCGCCGCTGATGGTGATCGGCGCTAACACGCTGACGCAGGAGCGGCTGGAGCGTCACGCCCAGGCGATAAAGCGGCTGGCGCGCGTCGGCGATATCGCTCTGGTCGATGCGCCGCCAAAGGGCTCGGCACAGATCGTGCTCAATGAGGCGACGATCAGCCTGCCGCTCGGCAGCCTGATCGACCTCCAGGCCGAGGCTGCGCGGCTGCAGAAGGAACTGGCCAAGGTGACCGAGGAGATCGCCCGCCTGCACAAGAAGCTGTCGAACGAGAAGTTCGTCGCCAATGCGCCGGAAGAAGTGGTCGAGGCCGAGCGCGAAAAACTCGCCGAATATCGCGAGGCGCAGGAGAAGCTATCGGTGGCTTTGACAAGGGTTCGCGACGCCGGCTGAGCGGCAAGAATCGCCTCGGCGCGGAGCTGCTTTCCGGTACGTTAGCTGCCTCGAAAATAGGCGTTCCGCTACGTTAATTTTGACGTAAACGGAAAGTTTGGGCCGAATTGTTGCCATAATGTAACAATGCGGCCTGAAAGGACCTGAAATCGGCTGTTTTTGCCCCGTTTTGGGTGGTTTTCGCGGTTTTTTCGATCATTTGACCCTGGTTGGCGCGATTTGGGCGCCAATTCCGGCGCGCCTCACCATGGCAAAAATACGTGCTGTCAAGATGTACGTGTACAGCTCCTGAAAACGTTGTTGCGTCGTTAACCCGAATTGGTTCTAGCTTGAGCCACTTGTATTTCGGGGAGGGATTTCCATGAGCATTTTGCGTCTCAAAGCACTGCTGGGGGCAGGATGCTTTTCGCTTGCCATGGTCGGAGCCGCGATGCAGCCCGCGCGTGCCGGCGGCATCGAGCGCGGCGGCTATGATATCGACCTGCTGTTCGATCCGGCGCCTTTTGCGACGGAAGCCGAAGCGACCTATGTGATGCCGGATCGCAAACTCAAAAACGGGGTGGACACCAATCCGCTCGACGGGAACATCACCGCCCTCGGCAGCTCAACGAACGAAAGTGAGGACTATTGGGTACCTCGCATCGGCGCAAAGGCCCAGCTTGTCCCTGGCGTCGACTGCATGGTCGACTATTCACAGCCGTGGGGCGCCCATACATCGCCCGGTCTGTGGGCCGGCGCCCAGTCCAACATGGAAACCGACATTAAGAGCGACAGCTACGGCGCGACCTGTTCCTATAAGATGGACGCGGGTAAAGGTCAGCTTCGCTTCATCGGCGGTGTTTTCTACCAGAAGGTCTACGGCTTCAAGGAAGACTTGGTGTCGCCGCTGGTTCCCAACTTCCAGGGAACCGGCCGTGTCGATCTGACGAGCAGCGGCTGGGGCTGGCGCGCCGGCATTGCCTACGAAATCCCGGACATCGCGCTGCGCGCAAGCCTCGTTTATAACTCGAAGGTCAAGCTCGACAATATTTCGGGCACATTGGACTTGTCGAACGTTGGCGCACCGATTTTCCCGATCTACGGCTCGACGCAGTACATGCCGGATGTCGTCGAATTCAAGCTTCAGTCGGGTATAGCGCCGGGATGGCTCGCCTTCGGTTCAGTCAAGTGGGTCAACTGGAGCCTGCTGCAAAGTGTTCCGATCTGCGTCGTAGGCACTCCCTCTTCGGCATGTGTCACCGGTGATGCACTGCATTCGGGCCAAATCACGTCGCTGGACTTGATGTATCGTGACGGCTGGACCGTTTCCGGCGGCATTGGCCACAAGTTCAACGATCAGTGGAGCGCCGCCGGCCAACTGAGCTGGGATCGCGGCACCTCGCATGGCTACGGCTCGCAGACCGACACCTGGACGCTGGGCGGTGGCGTTGCCTATACGCCGCGGCCGAACATTGAACTTCGCTTGGCCGGCGCGATTGGTGTGTTGACCAGCGGCCATTCCGGGATAGTGAATGGTGAGAACGGATATCAGGCCGGCACCGAAGTCAGCTACGACTTCGGCAACGATCTCGTCACGGCGATCTCGGGTGGTCTCAAGATCAAGTTCTAAGTTCTGAAAATTCGGGAAAAAGGCCGAGCATTGCTCGGCCTTTTTTGTTGTCTAGCCGAGGGCTCAGCATAGCCTCTCGGCGCGCTATTGCAGATTCGCCGCGCAATCGC
>NZ_RZSA01000599.1:0-4215 GCF_003998075.1 Mesorhizobium sp. M2A.F.Ca.ET.037.01.1.1
ACGCCTTACATTGTAAGACCAGGCTCCAACCCAAACCAGATGAGCGCACCGACCGAGCGGGCGGCACCGGCTTTGAACGGAGGGGGCGCTCCGACGAATTCCGTGACAAGTCCCCCGCGAGACCGCGCTGCTATCCGTGCGGGCGCGCCAAGCGCCCAGGGCGGTCTCGGCTTCATCATCGAATAGTGTCATCCAAAGATGTTGCGTTTTATAATCCTCTTTGTCGCTCTGGCACCAAGCGTAAGTGGCTGCACAAGCACTACGCCAGTTGATGTCGAACCATCGGCACCAATGCTTGTCCGAGAGGAGACCACCGTCCTGACGTTGCAAAGCCTGCGCGCTTCCGAACGGCAGCGTTTGCGTGTTTTCCTAGACAAGGCCAGTCGCGGCCGGTTCGATGCCATCCACCTCCTCATCAGCGGTTCGCCCCAGCTCAGCGCAGGGGTAGCCCATCAGGCCAGGCAGTTGGCAATCGAAGAAGACAACATTCAATTGCGCGATCAACACGACGCCGGCTCAGTGCGAATTGAGGCGATTGTCTATCACGCCCGTCCGCCGGTCTGTCCCTCATATGGTGCCTTACCCAATGAAGAATCCTTCAAACAGCCGCTTGGTTGTTCGACAGGACATAACCTGGCCGTGATGGTCAACGATCCGCGCGATCTGCTCGACAATCAGGCCGTCAAGGCCGGCGATGGCGATCGTGCTTCTGTACCAGTTGCAACTTACAGAACATTCGGGACGGATAAAGGTGGCTGATACCGCCCTTATCTCGGCAGCACTCCTACCGGAGATTGAAAGCTTCCAATCGCGTCCTGATCTAAAATAAAAGGAACCGCTGGATGCAATATAGGCGCTATATCGAGGGCCTTAGGGCCGTTGCTGTACTTCCGGTCGTACTCTTTCATTTCGGAATTTCGGCGATCCCGGGTGGCTTTAGCGGGGTCGATATCTTCTTCGTCATCTCCGGCTACCTAACCAGCGGAAGCCTCCTGGATGACCTTGAACGCGGCCAATTTTCCATCGTCAACTTCTACTGGCGCCGTGCCCGGCGCATTCTGCCGGCGCTCGTCTTTGTGATGCTTCTCACCTGCATTGCAGCATTGTTCATTCTTCTGCCACCGGATCTGCGCGGATTCAGTCTTAGCATCATAGCTACCTCGACCTTCTGGTCGAACGTTTTCTTCTGGAAAACGTCAAGTTACTTCTCTATCGATGCCGCGCTTCTACCACTGTTGCACACTTGGCCGCTTTCCGTAGCGGAGCAGTACTACATCTTCGCACCAATCCTGATGTTCCTAATCTATCGCTACATCGGGAAGCGCTGGCTGACGACACTTCTTCCGATAATTCTCTGCAGCTTCGTAGTGGCGGTGATGGCGACATCGCTGGCACCCACCGCCGGATTCTATCTGCTGCCGACCCGAATCTGGGAACTCATGTTGGGCGCCCTGCTCATGCTCAAATGCCCCTCGCCGCTGGGCAACCGATTCCTGATGGAGTCGGTGGGGGTGGCCGGATTTGGCCTTCTCGCCATCGGGTTCTTCGCGATTTCGGCGAGTGATCCGTTCCCAGGCTACAACGCCTTGTATCCATGCATCGGAACGGCCCTTCTGATCTATGTTGGCCAAAATACCCCCTCGACGGTCGCCACCCGCATGCTCGAAGTCCGGCCGCTGGTCTGGATTGGGCTCATCTCGTATTCGTTGTATCTTGTTCACTGGCCTCTCAATGCGTTCGCGCACTATCTTTCGTTCCAAAAACTCGATCCGTTGATGACCGGTGCGATGTTGGTGGCAAGCCTCGCATTGGCTGCATTCTCCTGGAAGTTTGTAGAGCAGCCGTTTCGACAGAAGAGGGCCTTCACCTCCCCGGGGCCTATCTTCGCCTTTCAGCGCTCGCGATCGTTGTCCTTTGTGCCGGCGGAGCGGCGGGGGCGCTCGGCAATGGCTTTCCGCAACGGTTTCCGGACTATGTCCAGCGGCGCATTTCCGTCGGGGACTGGAGGAATGGCATCTGTTTCAACGAGGGCACCAGCCGGATCGAAAGCTGGAATATGGAGGATTGCACGCGCACCAGCGGTTTTCCAACAACGGTTTTTTTGTGGGGCGACTCCTTCGCCGCGCACTATGTTTCCGGCTTGGGTGCTAACATAAATCGATTGCAGGCGAACATCGTTGAATATACGTACGCCAGCTGCGCGCCGATACTCTATTACTACCCTTACGATCGTCTTGATTGTGTCCGGTTCAATCGCAAGGCCTTGGACGTCATCTTGGAAGCGGACATCAAGACGGTTATCCTCAGCGGTAGATGGAGTGACTATGAGGTCAGAGGTTTCGACGGTCTTCAGCAAACAATCGCTACGCTTCGTGCCCTGGGCGTGCGCGTGTTTGTCATCGGCCAGTCTCCGCAGTTCCCAACTGACGTCCGGAAAATTGCGTTCTTCGCCAAGCGCCAAAATCTGGACGATACGTCCTGGCCGATCGCGATGGACCCCGACATCAACGAACGTGTGCGCTCATTTACCAAAGGCGCCACATTCATCGATCCGCTGAAATTCCTGTGCAGCGCAGGACGCTGCGCCTATTCCGATAGAGGAGAGTTTTTATATTTCGACTATGGTCATTTCTCTTCAGCCGGCGCCACACTGGCAATCTCGAAATACTGGCCGGCTTTTGGCAAGGACAATGCTCTTCCTAAGACGAAGTAGCGGCTCAGCGGCTGACAAGCACCAGTACGGGTCCCAGTGATAGCTCCTGCTTCCGCAGCAGCCGCGACGATGGAGCTGTTCAGGTTTAAGGCCCCCCGATAGTGACCTAGGATGGGTGCTGCCACGCGGCTCGGACTCAGCGTGCATTATCACGTAAATGTTGAGAGAATGAATGGCGCCGCGAAGGGCAATTCCAGCCGTCCAAAGCGACAGGCGTGTCGCGGCCTCGACATTGCAGTGGCGCTTACCTAACACGGCCTCACACTGCCCTCTAAGCGGCCCCGAATTTGAACTGACGGCCCCTGGCCGGTTCATCGGGCAGGTCAAGGGCTAGGTGTAGTACACAGGGCTCATAACTTTCAGTTTCTAGTTGGTACGATGGGCCGTGGACGGTCGATGCAGACTTCAAGATGGCGAACGAAGCTCTCCATGCGTGCGTTGTCGAGGCAAGTGCCTTTGCCATGCTCGCGACTGGAGAGATTTCAAAATGAGCCTTGTAAGCGGAGAATGCCGCCGACGCTGTTCGGCTTGCTCGTGCCCTTGACGGCGGTAGGCTCGGCAGGGCCGAGGCCAGAGTTGCCGTAGTGGTCGTAATCGACCTCGGCTGTGACCGTGAAGCCGGGAACGACCATGTAGGCGACGTTTGCAGCCACACCAGCATCCTTGAGCTGATCACCCGAGACCTGAAGGTTGAACGAAGTTTTCTCGTCAAACTCGTAGGTGGCGCCCGCCCAGAAAGCCCACTGGCCGTTCCAGATTTTGTACGAGCCGCGCCCATGATTGGCAATTGCGCCGTTTGAGTCCTCGTTGAGACTGGCATTGGAACCGTAGCCGAAGAGTCCAAACAGCGACAGCTGGTTTGTGACAGCGACGTCGACGCGGATCTTGCCGGCAAAAGCTTCGTAATTGCTGTCATAAGCCGCGACGCCGGTGATCGAGCCCCAGCCTTGCGTGTATTTCAAGCCGGCGACAACGTGCGGAATATAGCTGTCGATAGTACCGGCTGAGCCCGATCCTTGTTCGAGCGAAATCACAGTCGAAATGCCGTTGCCGGCGTCGAAGTGGTACTGAGCCACGTTGGTGTCGAAGCCGGCCGACGGAACGAGCATACTATCGAGAACGTCGCCAGCGTAGCTTACAAACGTATCGAAGGCCGACCCCTCCTTGCCAACTCGCAGGCCTCCCAGCTCGACCCAGGCAGAAGCCAGTGCGAGGCCGCTGTTGAAATCATAGTTCTGAGGACTGTCATGCGAGTTAGCGCTGTTGCCAAAATTCACGTGGGTTTCGGTATAGGTCGTCAACGCGCCGAGCTCGGTCTGCTGGCCGGTCCAAGTTTTGAACGTGAAGCGTGTGCTGTTTCGCCAAGTGCCTTGGTCCTCGCCAGTTCTCACGTCCGAGGTTCTTGCGCTGTCATACGATCGGACGTCACCCAGGCCGATATCGTAACGGACATAGCCGCCGATGCGCAGGCAGGTCTCGGTGTTGGGAATATAGGAATATCC
>NZ_RZSA01000059.1:0-12626 GCF_003998075.1 Mesorhizobium sp. M2A.F.Ca.ET.037.01.1.1
GTGCGTGCTGGCCGTGCTGATCGGCTTTGCCTCCTGCATCGCCGGTCTGCTTCTGTCCTACCACGCCTCGCTGCCTTCCGGCCCAGCGATCATCCTTTCGGCCGGCGTCGTCTATTTCTGCTCGATCCTGTTCGGCACGCGCGGCGTCCTGCGCGCCCGCATCGTGCACCACCGCCACCGCACCGCCTGACCAATCCCCAAGCAAGGAGAACTGTCCCAATGCTGAAATCCTTCCGTGCTGCGCTGGCTTTGAGTGTTATAACATTAAGCGCCTTCGCGACCTCTTCCGCCTTCGCGGCGCCGCTCAAAGTGGTGGCGAGTTTTACCGTGATTGCCGATTTCGCGAAGAATGTCGGCGGCGACCGGGTCAACATCACCACGATTGTCGGGCCGGACGGCGACGCGCATGTCTATGAGCCGAGCCCGGCCGACGCGGTGGCGATGGCAGGCGCCGACGTCGTGCTGGTCAACGGCCTGCATTTCGAAGGTTTCCTGCAGCGCCTGGTCGATGCGAGCGCCACCAAGGCCGCGATCGTGACGCTGACCAAGGGGGTCACGCCGATCGACTTCAAGCCGGAATTCGCCGACGCGGATGCCGCCGAAGGCGCCGATACCGGCGGCGGCAAGACCGTCACCGATCCGCACGCGTTCCAGTCGATCGTCAATGCCAAGATCTATGTGAAGAACATCGCCGATGCCTTTTGCGCCGCCGATGCCGCAGGCTGCACCGCCTATCAAAGCAACGCGGCCGCCTACACCCAAAAACTCGATGCGCTGGAAGACGAAGTGAAGGCGGCAATCCAGTCGATCCCGGAAGCGAAGCGCGTGGTCATCACCTCGCATGACGCCTTCGGCTATTTCGAGCATGAATACGGCCTAACCTTCCTGGCGCCGCAGGGCATCTCGACCGATTCCGAGCCTTCCGCGGCCGACGTCGCCAAGCTCGTCGAACAGGTGAAGCAGGACAAGGCTGCGGCGATCTTCGTGGAAAACATCACCAATCCGCGGCTGATCGAGCAGATCGCCGGCGAGACCGGCATCAAGGTCGGCGGCACGCTCTATTCGGACGCGCTGTCGGGGGCGGACGGCCCGGCCTCGACCTATATCGACATGATGCACAACAACATCACTCAGATCAAAGGCGCGATCCTCGGCAGTTGAGCCGGGCTAGTCGGCGAAACGGCAAACGCCGCCTTTCCAGCCGGACATTTCCGGCTGGATTCCCATGCGAAAATGTCTATCTGCTGAATGAACATCTCCTGATCGAAGCGGATTGGCCTTTCCATGACCGACTTCACGCCTTTCCAGTCTCTGCTTGGCGGAGCCCTGATCGGGCTGTCGGCCGTGCTGCTGATGGAATTGCATGGCCGCATTGCGGGAATGACCGGGATACTGGCCGGCGTTATCCCGCCAGTGTCCGCCGACTGGAAGTGGCGCGCTGCCTTTCTCGCCGGCGCGATCGGCGCGCCGTTGCTGATCCAGCTCGCCGGCAAGGACATCGAGTTCAATGTGCCGGTACCGACGCTGGCCCTTGTCGTCGGCGGCTTTCTCGTCGGTGTCGGCGTGCATTTCGGTGGCGGTTGTCCGAGCGGGCACGGCATTTGCGGCATCGCGCGACTGTCACCGCGCTCGTTCGTCGCCGTTGCGACCTTCATGGCCACCGCCTTCGTCACCGTTTTTGTCACCCGTCATGTGATTGGAGGCTGAACCATGAGCAAGCTCGCCTCGGCCTTCCTGATCGGCGGACTTTTCGGTTTGGGCATCGCTGTGTCCGGCATGATCAATCCGGCGAAGGTGCTGAATTTCTTCGACATCGCCGGAACCTGGGACCCTAGCCTGATCTTCGTGATGGGCGGCGGGCTGGCCATTGCCTTTGCCGGTTACCGCTTCATTTTCGCCCGACGCAAGAGGCCGGTATTCGAAACGGCTTTCGCCTTGCCGGGCAGGAAGGACATCGACAGCCAACTCGTCGGGGGCGCCGCGCTGTTCGGCATCGGCTGGGGCATTGCGGGCTTTTGCCCAGGCGGCGCCATCCCGGCGCTCGGCCTTGGCCGCGCGGAGACGCTGATCTTCGTCGGCGCGATGGTGGCGGGCATCGCGGTGGGGCGCTTGGCCAGGACCCGGCTTGCCCGCCTGGCGACCACATAGGAAATCTCCACCGCAGTGGTTGCCCGCCGGTCCGGGGAGTGACAGAACTGCGCCCAAGCCAACAGGCGCCTAGGATTGCGAGGACGACATCATGGAATACCGCCAGATCAGCGACGACTATTCGGTCTCCGGCCAGATCCAGCCGCAGGACATCGCCGCCATCAAGGACGCCGGCTTCAAGAGCGTGATCTGCAACCGGCCGGATGACGAGCAGCCTGGCCAGCCCACTGCCGACAGCGTCAAGGCCGCGGCCGAGGCGGCGGGGCTGGCGTTCCGCTACATTCCGGTCATCAGCGGCCAGATCACCATGAACAATGTCGAGGACCAGGCCGCCGCGCTCGACGAGCTCGAAGGGCCGGTCTTCGCCTATTGCCGCTCGGGCGCGCGCTGCACCAATCTTTACGGCCTGATCCAGCAGCAGCGGGGTTAAATCGGCAGCGCGCCGGTTTCCTTGAGCGTCTCCAGCACGATCGCCGTCTTCACGTGCTGCACGGATTCATGCGGCAGCAGAACGCCGTTGACGAACTCCGACAGTGATTTGAGATCGGGCGTCACCACCTTCAGGATGTAATCCATCTCGCCGGTCAGCGCGTGCGCCTCCTGCACCTCGGGCAGTCGCGCCACCAGTTCGCCGAAGCGGCGGGCATTGTCGCGGTTGTGGGTGGCCAGGGTCACCGAGATGACGTTGACCAGCGAAAAGCCGAGACGATCGCGGTTGAGCACGGCGCGGTAGCCCTTGATGTAGCCATCGTCCTCCAGCCGCTGGCGGCGGCGCGAGCATTGCGAGGGCGACAGGTTCACGCGCTCCGAAAGATCGTTGTTGGTGTATCGCGCGTCGTCCTGCAGAAGCGCCATTATCTTGCGGTCAAACTGATCAAGGCGCGCATCATCCATACGTATTCCTCCACTCATGCACAATTTGCGCACATGATGCGCATTATGGGCGACTGAATGCAAGCACCGTGCAGCGGCTTCGCGCTATCCTGATGAAAGATGGCCAAGCCCGGCCGCAACAGCTTTCGGAGGACTGCCATGGGCCCCTTCCCGCACGACGCGCCACCCGCGAAAATCAGCAAGCAAAACCCGGCCGGCACCGACGGCTTCGAGTTTGTCGAATTCGCGCACCCCGAGCCCGCCAAGCTTGCCGAGCTGTTCACCCGCATGGGCTATACCGCAGTGGCCAAGCACCGGACCAAGGACATCACCGTCTGGCGCCAGGGCGACATCAACTATGTCGTCAATGCCGAGCCGGGCTCGCATGCGATGAAGTTCGTCGAGAAGCATGGCCCTTGCGCCGCCTCGATGGCCTGGCGCGTGGTCGATGCCAAACACGCCTTCGAGCACGCTGTCTCGAAGGGCGCGACGCCCTATGAAGGTACCAACAAGGCGCTCGACGTGCCGGCCATTGTCGGCATCGGCGGCTCGCTGCTCTACTTCATCGAAGCCTATGGCGAGAAGGGCTCGGCCTATGACGCGGAGTTCGAGTGGCTGGGCGAGCGCGACCCGAAGCCGGAAGGCGTCGGCTTCTATTATCTCGACCACCTCACCCACAATGTCTATCGCGGCAACATGGACAAGTGGTGGGATTTCTACCGCGACCTGTTCGGCTTCAAGCAGATCCATTTCTTCGACATCGACGGCAAGATCACCGGCCTGGTGAGCCGCGCCATTACCTCGCCCTGCGGCAAGATCCGCATTCCGCTGAACGAATCCAAGGACGAGACCAGCCAGATCGCCGAGTACCTCAAGAAGTACAATGGCGAAGGCATCCAGCATATCGCCGTCGGCACCGACGCCATCTACGAGGCAACCGACAAGCTGGCCGCCAATGGGCTGAAGTTCATGCCAGGCCCGCCCGACACCTATTACGAGATGTCGCATGAGCGCGTGCACGGCCATGACGAGCCGATCGAGCGCATGAAGAAGCACGGCATCCTGATCGACGGCGAAGGCGTGGTCGACGGCGGCATGACCAAGATCCTGCTGCAGATCTTCTCCAAAACCGTGATCGGCCCGATCTTCTTCGAGTTCATCCAGAGGAAGGGCGACGAAGGCTTTGGCGAAGGCAATTTCCGCGCCCTGTTCGAATCGATCGAGCAGGACCAGATCAAGCGCGGCGTGATCAAGCTGGACGGCAAGGCGGCGTAGGCGATCCGATTCGGATGTCTTGCGATGCGATCAATTATGACCTAAATTATGGTCATAAAGGGTCGCATCCATGAATGTCTCCATCGCCGAAGCCAAGGCCAAATTGTCGGAACTCGTAAGCCGCGCGGAAGCCGGCGAGGAGATCGTGCTTACGCGCCATGGCAGGGTTGCCGCGCGTATTGTACCTCCGGAGGTGGTCGAACCGCTTCCGCGTATCGGCGCCCTGAAGGGCAAGATCTGGATTGCGGACGACTTTGACGAACTCGGTCCCGAATGGGACGAGTACGTCAAATGACGACAGGTCCGTTTCTCGCCGACACGCATATTATCCTCTGGTCGATTTCGGACGATCGACGTCTCAGCGAACAGCACCGTGCCATCCTGAACTCCGAAGCGGTGGTGTTCGCGAGCGCGGCAAGCGTTTGGGAAATCGCCATCAAACGATCAATTGGAAAACTTCAGGCGCCAGATGACCTGCCGGCATTGCTTCCGAGGATGCGGTTTCAGCCCCTCGCCGTTACCTTGCTGCATGCGCACGCAGTCGGCGATCTACCTTCTCACCATGGCGACCCGTTCGATAGGTTGCTAATTGCACAGGCGCAGATAGAGAACCTGACGATCCTGACATCCGACTCGCATTTCGCTCGGTACAACGTTGCGCTAGCTTAACTTTCCAGCCCCAACCGCTCGACTTCGTCCCTCCTCAGCTTGATGTCGTAGTCGAGCAGAAACTCATCCAATTGCGGCGGCGCTACCGACGTGCCGGAGAGCATGGCATGCACTTGGCCGCGGTGATGGATGTCGTGCAGGAAGACATGGGCGAGGATGTCGCCGATGCGCTCGGGGATCAGGCCGTCCTCGCGCCGGTCGGTTATGACTCGACGGTCGAGATCGGCTTCCGACAAGCCATCGCAGTAGGCGACAAGCTTGCGGTCGAAATTGGCCTGTGCCGCCGCCAGGCTTGCCGCATCGTCGAACGGAACGAAGTTGTCGTAGGCCGCCGCGCCGAGGCCGCCATCGGTCAGGAAATCGAGATAGAGACGGTCGACCGCGAGGATATGGTTGAGCGTTTCCCTGATCGATGGAAAGAAGCTGACGCGCTCGGCCTCAAACTCGCCGGGCTGCATCGCCAGCACGGCGCGGTAGAGCCGGTCATTCGACCACAGATTGTTGCGAGCCATGCGGCGCAGATGCTCGAGCAGGGTCACCTTCACCCCTCGTATTTCTCGACCTTCTGCTCGATGGCGCCGAAGATCGAGTGGCCTGCCTTGTCCTTCATCTCGATGCGCACCGTGTCGCCGAAAAGCAGGAACGGCGTCTTTGGCTCGCCGCTCTCGATGGTCTCGATCATGCGCAGTTCGGCGATGCAGGAATAGCCGGCGCCGCCGGCCCAGACAGGTTTGCCCGGCCCGCCATTCAGCTTGTTGGAAACGGTGCCGGAGCCGATGATGGTGCCGGCGGCAAGCGGCCGGGTTTTCGCGGCATGCGCGATCAATGCCGGAAAATCGAAGGTCATGTCGACGCCGGCATTGGCGCGGCCGAAGGGCTTGCCGTTGAGATCGGCGAGCAGCGGCAGGCTGACCTTGCCGCCATCCCAGGCATCGCCCAGTTCGTCGGGTGTGACAGCGACCGGTGAGAAGGCCGATGACGGTTTCGACTGGAAGAAGCCGAAGCCTTTGGCCAGTTCCGGCCCGGTGATGGCGCGCAGCGTCACGTCGTTGACCAGCATGACGAGGCGGATCGCCTCCCTCGCCTCTTCCAGGCTCGCGCCCATCGGCACGTCGTCGACGACGACCGCAACCTCGGCCTCCATGTCGATGCCGAAGGCTTCATCGGCCATGCGGATCGGATCGCGCGGGGGAACAAAACTATCCGAGCCGCCCTGGTAGATCAGCGGATCGGTCCAGAAGCTTGCCGGCATCTCGGCGCCGCGCGCCTTCCGCACCAGCTCGACATGATTCACATAGGCCGAGCCGTCCGCCCATTGATAGGCCCGCGGCAACGGCGAATGCGCGTTGTGTTCGTGGAAACGCTCCGACGGGACGGCGTTGGTCTCGAGCGATTCCGCCAACGTCGCGAGATGCGGGGCAATGCGGCGCCAGTCGTCGAGCGCGGCCTGCAGCGTCGGCACCAGGAAGGAGGCATCGGTGAACCGCGTCAGATCGCGCGAGACCACGACAAGCTTCCCGTCGCGCGTCCCGTTCTTCAGTGTGGCAAGCTTCATGCGGTTTCCTCTCCTTGCGCGGCTTTGGCGCCGCTTAGTTGTACAACAAGGCCGTCGCGGGCGATCGTCAAGTCACCCGGCCAAGTTTTCCTGACAGCGGCGACCCAATCGGCTTCGCCGATGGCTGGATCGTCGGCCGGAATGAGATGGTTGAGCACCAACCGCCGCACACCGGCATCGCTGGCGATGCGGCCGGCATCCTCGGCGAGGCTGTGGCTGGCGAAGAGGTGCTCGCGCAGCCGCGCGCCGTTGCCGGTCCGGGCGACCAGCCTTTCCACACCTTCTTCCAGCATGGCCTCATGGACGAGAATGTCGGCCTCTTTGGCAAAGCCGGCCAGCGGCGGAAAGAAGGCCGTGTCGGCGGAAAAAACTACGCTTCTACCGCCATGCTCGAAACGCAACGCAAAACAGTCGGTCACCGGCGGATGGTCGACGCGCAGCGCCGTCACTGTCAGTCCTTCCTCCTCCAGGATGGCGCCCTCGCCGAATTCCTTGATGGAGACCAGTTCGCGGATATCCGGCCGGCCCTCGTCCACGATGCGGATCCCGATGTCGAATTCCATCGCCCGGCAGAAATGCCGCCAGTAGTCCTGTGTGCCGGGTGGGCCGAAAACGGTCATCGGCGTCGTCAACCCCGCTGTCCAAGCGGTGTGGATCAGCGGCCCGAGTTCCAAAATATGGTCCGAATGAAGGTGCGTGATGAAGATCAGGTCAAGCGCCCTGAGGCTGACGCCGGCATCGACCAGACCGCGCGTGACGCCGAGCCCGCAATCGACGACGATGTCACGCTCGCCGATCTGAAGGAGCGATGAGCTCGGCCATGGCCCGCCCGGACGCAACGCCGGGCCGCCCTTGGAACCCAGAAGCACCAGCCTGTCGCTCATCGGGCGAGCCTCAAGACCAATCGCCCTCCGGGGTGCCGTTGAAACGCTTCTTCAGGTCGGCCCAGCAGTCGATGTAGTTCTCCTGCAAGGTTCCGAGTTCCGCGGCATAGCGCGTCAGCATCTGGGGAAATCGGGTCTCGAACATGAAGGCCATGGTGTTGTCGAGCTTGACCGGCTTCAACTCGGCGCGGGTGGCTTTCTCGAAGCCGGAAGCATCCGGCCCATGCGCCAGCATCTGATTGTGCAGGCTGATGCCGCCCGGCACAAAGCCCTCTTCCTTGGCGTCGTACTGGCCATGGATCAGGCCCATGAACTCGCTCATGATGTTGCGGTGGTACCATGGCGGACGGAACGTGTCCTCTGCAACCAGCCAGCGCGGCGGGAAGATGACGAAGTCGACATTGGCCGTGCCCTCCTCGCCGCTCGGCGCCGTCAGCACGGTGAAAATAGACGGGTCCGGATGGTCGAACAGGATGGCTCCGACCGGCGAAAACGTAGCCAGATCATATTTGTAGGGCGCGTAGTTGCCGTGCCACGCGACGACATCGAGCGGCGAATGGCCAAGTTCGGTGACGTGGAAAGAGCCGCACCATTTGACGATGAGCCGGCACGGCGTCTCCTTCTCCTCGAACCAGGCGCAGGGCGTCTTGAAGTCGCGCGGATTGGCCAGGCAATTGGCGCCGATCGAGCCGCGGTCCGGCATGGTGAATTTGGCGCCATAATTCTCGCAGACATAGCCGCGCGCCTCCTTGTCGGCGAGCTCGACCTTGAAGACCAGGCCGCGCGGCAGCACGGCGATCTCGCCGGGCCGAAGCTCGATGACACCCATCTCGGTGACGAAGCGCAGCGCGCCGACCTGCGGCACGACCAGCAACTCGCCGTCGGCGTTGAAGAAATGGTCGTCGACCATCGAGCGGTTGGCGACATAGACATGCGCGGCCATGCCGGTTTGCCCGACAGCATCGCCGGCCGTGGTGAAGGTGCGCATGCCGGAGATGAAGTCCGTCGGCTCGGTGGGCATGGGCGTCGGATTCCAGCGGTATTGGCCGAGCGCCAGCTCATGATCGCCGATGTTGGGGCCAGTCTTCCACAAGGGATAGCTCACGCCCTTGAAGCGGCCGGTGTGCTTCACGCTCGGGCGGATGCGGTAGAGCCACGAACGCTCATTGGTGCCGCGCGGCGCGGTGAAAGGCGAGCCGGAGAGCTGCTCGGCATAAAGCCCATAGGCAGGCCGCTGCGGCGAGTTGCGCCCCTGCGGCAGCGAGCCGGGCAGAGTCTCGGTCTCGAAGTCATTGCCGAAGCCCGGCATATATGAAAAGCCCATCCGATCCTCCCTGATCCCGACGTCCAGCCTCACGGTGCTAGCCTGTCGGCGATGTTGACCAAACTGGTTTCATTTGTAACCATCGAAAATGTAACTATCAACGCCGCGCTGCATCCCGGAGGAGCGCTTCATGGAACCGGATATCCTGGATCTTGAAAGCTTTCTCCCGTACCGTCTCTACCAGCTGGCGGACACCGTCAGCCGCGAGTTCTCCCGCATCTACAAGGAGCGCCACGGCCTGACGCGGCCGGAATGGCGCACGCTCTCAGGCCTCGGCCAGCGCGGCATGATGACGGCA
This sequence comes from Mesorhizobium sp. M2A.F.Ca.ET.037.01.1.1, assembly GCF_003998075.1. NCBI lineage: Bacteria > Pseudomonadati > Pseudomonadota > Alphaproteobacteria > Hyphomicrobiales > Phyllobacteriaceae > Mesorhizobium > Mesorhizobium sp. M2A.F.Ca.ET.037.01.1.1. Next base: position 9,027 of record NZ_RZSA01000059.1, read on the forward strand.
ACGGAGCTCGGAGAGCAGTCGGCCATGCACAAGACCAAGGTGTCGCGCGCCGTGGCCGAGCTGGAACGCCGGCGCTGGCTGACGCGCACGCCGGACGAGAAGGATCGGCGGGTCGAGCATCTTGCGCTGACCAAGGCGGGAGTTGCCGCCTATCGGGAAATGGTGCCGCTGGCGAAGGCGTTTGAAAGGGAGCTTCTGGGGAGGTTCAGCGCGGAGGAACGGGCGGCGATCGTGACGGGGATCGCGGCGCTGGAGGGGGCCTTGGAGGAAAAGGGCTGATAGGTTGGCGCGAGGCCCCCCTCTCTGTCCTGCCGGACATCTCCCCCTCTTGGGGGGAGATTAGATGTCACCCCGGCTTTCGCCAATCGGCAACATTGCAGGATGAGAGCCGGCGCCGAAACTGCCAATCTCCCCCCCTTGAGGGGAGATGTCCGGCAGGACAGAGAGGGGGCGAAGGAACTCGACGTTTCCTTAGAAGCCCCTCACCAATCCATCACCACCTTGCCCGAGCTGCCGCTCCGCATCGCATCGAACCCTACCTGAAAATCGTCGATCCCAATGCGGTGCGTGATCAGCCCCGAAACATCCAGCGGCCCCTGCACGAGCGCGATCATCTTGTACCAGGTCTCGAACATCTCGCGGCCGTAGATACCTTTGAGATGCAGCATCTTGAAGATGACCTTGTTCCAGTCGATCTCGAAGCCGGTGGGCGCGATGCCCAAAATGGCGATCTTGCCGCCATTGTTCATCGTGTCGATCATGTCGCGGAAGGCAGGCGCGGCACCCGACATCTCCAGGCCGACATCGAACCCTTCGCTCATGCCGATCGAAGGCATGACATCGCGCAGCTTTTCCTTCGAGGCGTCGACCACATGCTGGACGCCAAGCTTGCGCGCCAGATCCAGCCGGACCGGGTTGATGTCGGTGATGACGACTTTTCGCGCGCCGACGCATTGCGCGACCAGCGCGCCCATGATGCCGATCGGGCCGGCGCCGGTGACCAGCACGTCCTCGCCGACCAGATCGAAGGACAGTGCAGTGTGAACCGCATTGCCCAGCGGATCGAAGATCGCCGCGATCTCGTCCGGAACATCGTCCGGGATCGGCACGACATTGTGCTGCGGGATGACCATATATTCGCCAAAAGCGCCGGGGCGGTTGACGCCAACGCCGAGCGTGTTGCGGCATAGATGCCCTCGCCCGGCGCGGCAGTTGCGGCAATGGCCGCAGACGATATGGCCTTCGCCCGAGACGCGCTGGCCGACCTTGTATTCGGTGACCGCGGCGCCGAAATCGGCGACAGTGCCGACGAATTCATGGCCCGTCACCATCGGCACCGGCACAGTCTTCTGCGCCCACTGGTCCCAATTGTAGATGTGGACGTCGGTGCCGCAGATCGCGGTTTTCTTGACCTTGATCAGCACGTCGTTAGGGCCGATCTCCGGCACCGGCACCTCTTCCATCCAGATGCCCGGCTCAGCCTTGGCCTTCACCAGCGCTTTCATCATGTTCGACATTCTGTTGTCCTTCGAATCTATTGATCCGGAATCGTTTTCTAGCGCCGGGCGTTCAGGAAATGACGCCCAGTTCCTTGCCGACCTCGCCGAACGCTTCGACCGCCCGATCGATGTCGGCGCTGGAATGCGCCGCCGACATCTGGGTGCGGATGCGCGCCTGGCCCTTCGGCACGACCGGGAAGGAGAAGCCGATGACATAGATGCCGCGCTTCAGCATGCGCGCGGCCATCTCCTGCGCCAAAGCCGCATCGCCCAGCATCACCGGGATGATCGGGTGATCGGCGCCGGCCAGGGTGAAGCCCAGCTTACCCATGCTGGAGCGGAAGCGATCCGCATTGGCATATAGGCGCTCACGCAGCGCGTCGCCATGGCGAATCAGGTCGAACACTTTGATCGAAGCGCCGGCGATGGCCGGCATCAGCGTGTTGGAAAAGAGATAGGGCCGCGAGCGCTGGCGCAGCCAGTCGACCACCTGCCTCTTGCCGGACGTGTAGCCGCCGGAGGCGCCGCCCAGCGCCTTGCCCAGCGTGCCGGTGATGATGTCCACCCTCCCCTCGACACCGCAATGCTCTGCCGAGCCGCGGCCGTTCCTGCCGACGAAGCCGACCGCATGGCTGTCGTCGACCATCACCATCGCATCGTATTTTGCGGCCAGATCGCAGACGCCGCGCAGATTGGCGATGATGCCGTCCATCGAGAACACGCCGTCGGTGGCGATCAGCCGGAAGCGGCAGTCCTTTGCCTCTTTCAGCCTGGCCTCGAGATCGGCCATGTCGTTGTTGGCGTAGCGGAAGCGCTTGGCCTTGGAGAGCCTGACGCCGTCGATGATCGAGGCGTGGTTCAAGGCGTCGGAGATGATGGCGTCCTCCTCGCCAAGAAGCGTCTCGAACAGCCCGCCATTGGCGTCGAAGCAGGAAGAGTAGAGGATGGTGTCCTCCATGCCGAGGAAGGACGAGATCGTCGTCTCGAGTTCCTTGTGCTCCTCCTGCGTGCCGCAGATGAAACGCACCGAAGCCATGCCGTAGCCGTAGCGGTCGAGCGCCTGCTTTGCCGCGTCGCGCAGGTCCAGGCTATCGGCGAGGCCGAGATAATTGTTGGCACAGAAGTTCAGCACCTTTTCGCCGCCGACCTCGATCTCGGCGGACTGCATGGAGGAAATCACCCGCTCGGATTTGTAGAGCCCGGCCGATTTCAGCCCCTGGAGCTCGCTGTCGATGTGGGAAAGGAATGCTTTGCTCATGGGTCCGGCCCTGTTCGGTTCGAGGCCGGACTGTCGCGCCACGGCTGCAAAAAATCCATCGCAAAAGCGACCGCTTCGGTGGCGTCGCGAAAGCCGGACAGCAATCCTTCCCGGCGGTGCAACAGCAATGCGATCAAAAAGCTGTGCGCGGGAAACGACATGATAACCATCTTGCGAGCTTTGTCGCGCCGCCGCGATCGCCATCAGCCTCCTTTGCCGAGCTGTTAACCCTTTCAGGGCAAGCGTCTTCCCGTCACGCATCCAAGGCGGGAATCCGTCGACCGGAGGGTCACTTAGATCATGTCGCAGCAGCCAGTGCAGAGCGTTTCGCGCAAGCTGATCCTGCTCATCAAGACCGGCTACTGGCTGGCGCTCACGATTATTGCCGCCATGGTGGTGGCCTCCTTCATTCTTCTGCAGCAGCTGATGGCGCAGCAGCAGCACAATGATGCCCTGCTCGACATCGTCTCGACGCAGAAGGCGCTGTCGCAGCGCATCGTCTTCCTGGCGAGCGCCACGGGCGCTGCCTCGCGCGACAAGCAGCCGTCGCTGGTCACCGCGCTCAAGCAGGCGACCGGCGAATTCGAAACCAGCTACGACCGGCTGCTCAAGGAGACCGGCGCCGATCCGCTGTCGCCGGCACGCAACGATCCGAAGTCGATCGAATATGTGCTGTTCAACAAGCCGTTCCACCTCGATTACTTCTCGGTCGGGCTCGTCGCCAATGGCGAAAGGCTGGTCTCGTCCTTCGAGTCGCAGCTCGGCATGCAGAGGAACGGCTACAAGGCCGGCGGCGAACGCGCCGGCCTCGACGCTTCCGTCGCCAATGCGACACTGTCGGGC
>NZ_RZSA01000005.1:0-31595 GCF_003998075.1 Mesorhizobium sp. M2A.F.Ca.ET.037.01.1.1
GATCCAGGCGGCGACAACCAGCGACAGATGTTCCGGCAGCAGGCCCGCCTCCATCCGGGCAAGCGCGGAAGCGACGATGCGCTGCGGCAATTTCTGGCTGCCGTCATTGGCGATCTGCGCGGTGCGGTGGGCGAGCGCGGTGTTGGAAAAGCGTTGGGCGAGCTCGGCCGTGTAGGGGATCGGGTCGAGCCCGGCATCCTGCGGCAGCGTCGGGATGGCCTCGGCCCAGAGCCGGTCGACGAATTGCCGGATCGACGGGTCGGCAAAGGCGCAGTCGACGGTGGCATGGCCGCTGAGCAGGCCGAGATAGGCGATGCCTGAATGCGCGCCGTTGAGCAGCCTCAGCTTCATATCCTCGAACGGGCCGACATCCTCGACCATGGTGACGCCGAATTTCTCCCACGCCGGCCGTCCGGCCGGGAAACGGTCCTCGACCACCCATTTGCGGAAGGGCTCGGTCATCACCGGCCAGGCATCCTCGACACCGAGCTGTTGGCCGATGCGCGTCCGGTCGGCATCCGTCGTCGCCGGCACGATGCGGTCGACCATGGAAGACGGAAAGGCGACTTCGTCGGCGACATGGCGGCCGAGATCGGCATCGCGCAGTTTCGCGAATTCGATCAGCAGTCGGTGCAGCGTCGCGCCGTTGGCCGGAAGGTTGTCGCAGCAGAGCACCGTGAAAGGCGGCGTGCCGGCAATGCTGCGGCGCGCCAGTGATTCGGTGAGAAAGCCATGCGCCGTCTTCGGCGATCCGGGGTTGGCGAGATCGTGGACGATGTCGGGGTGCGCGCTGTCGAGCGTGCCGTCGGCCGCCCTGAGATAAGCCTTCTCGGTGATGGTCAGCGTCACGATGCGGATGCGCGGGTCGGTCAGTGCGGCGAGCACCGCGCCGGGATACTCCGGAGCGACGAGCAAGGACTGGATCGAACCGATCACCTGCAGCTGTTCGCCGGCGCTGTCCCTGATCGCCAGCGTGTAGAGCCCATCCTGCGGCTGAAGCGCGTCGCGCGTGTCGGGGCTGCGCAGCGAGACGCCGACGATGCCCCAATCGCTCTCGCCGTCCGCCAGGCAGGCGTCGACATAGGCCGCCTGGTGGGCGCGGTGGAAGGCGCCGACGCCAAGATGGACGATGCCGGGCGTGACAGAATTGCAGGCGTAGCGAGGAATAAGGACTTCGGCGGGCAGCTCAGCGATTGTGGCGTTGGACAGGCGACCGTTCATGGGAAGCGAAGTCTCCGATCGGGTTGCCCGCCTGACGCCGGGCGAAAAAGATGGCAGCGACGTAACATCCACTGTCGGCGCGCACAATGGCTGCGTTGCTTTCGAGGGCCGCCATGCAATCGATCGTTTTGCATGTTGACATTGCCTCCGACGGATTCACCGTTAGATCAGGATGGCGTTTAGTTTAATCGCCATTGCGATCTAACTCTTTGTCGGATCATGATCTTTTGCAAAAGCGGGTTCCCGCTTTTTGCGTTCACCGACCCTCGGTTCGAGATCATGCTCCAATGCAATCCGGAGGAGCCAAGTGGCCACATCGACCGATCCCGACTGCTGTTTGCGCCCGAGGCGAATTCGCGCGCACTGGCCCGCGCCCTTTACGCCGGCGTGAAGGACCTGCCCATCGTCAGTCCGCACGGTCATACCGACCCGCGCTGGTATGCGCTCAACGAGCCGTTCCCCGATCCGGCGCAATTGCTGATCGTGCCCGATCATTACATCCTTCGCATGCTGTTCAGCCAGGGCTTGCGGCTGGAAGAGCTCGGCGTGCCGACGCTCGATGGCGCGCCGGGCGAGACCGATGGCCGGATGATCTGGCGGCGCTTCGCCGAGCATTATTATCTCTTCCGCGGCACGCCGACCCGGCTCTGGCTCGACCATGTGTTCGCGCATCTGTTCGGCATCGAGGAGCCGCTCACAGCCGCTTCCGCCGATCGCACCTACGATACGATCGCCACGCTGCTGCAGCGCGACGACTATCGTCCGCGTGCGCTGTTCGAGCGCTTTAACATCGAGGTGATCGCCACGACCGAGGGCGCGCTCGACGATCTCAAATGGCACCGGACGATCCGCGACAGCGGCTGGAACGGCCGCGTCGTCACGGCCTACCGGCCGGACGCGGTAGTCGATCCCGATTTCGAAGGATTCTTGGGCAATCTCGACCGCCTCGGCGACATCACGGGATGCGATACTGGTACATGGACAGGCTATCTCGATGCGCATCGGCAGCGTCGCGCCTATTTCAAGGCGTTCGGAGCAACCTCGTCCGATCATGGCCATCCGACCGCCGAGACCGCCAATCTCTCCGATGCGGCGGCTGAGGAGCTGTTCAACCGTATCCGCCGCGGCTCCGACGACCAGCGCGAGCGGCGGCTGTTCAGGGCGCAGATGTTGACCGAAATGGCCAAGATGAGCCGCGACGACGGCCTTGTGATGCAGATCCATCCCGGATCATGGCGCAATCATTCGCCTGCCGTTTTCCAGAAATTCGGCCGCGACAAGGGTTTCGATATCCCGACGCGGGCCGACTATGTGACGGCGCTGAAGCCGCTGCTCGACTGCGTCGGGCTGGAACGCGACATCACGATCATCCTGTTCACGCTCGACGAGTCGAGCTACGCACGCGAGCTGGCGCCGCTCGCCGGCGTCTATCCGGCGCTGAAGCTGGGGCCGGCCTGGTGGTTTCACGACAGTCCGGAAGGGATGCGCCGCTTTCGCGAGATGACTACCGAGACGGCAGGCTTCTACAACACGGTCGGCTTCAACGACGACACGCGCGCCTTTCCGTCGATCCCGGCGCGCCACGACGTCGCGCGCCGCGTCGACTGCGCCTTCCTGGCGCGGCTGGTCGCCGAGCATCGGCTGCGCGAGGACGAGGCGCATGAGCTGGCGCGCGACCTTGCCTATACGCTTGCCAAGAAGGCGTACCGGCTCTGAGCCTGGCGCCCATGGGTTTGGCATGGAGGAACGTCATGCTTCGAATGGAAATTGGACGATGAGCGATATTTTCTCACACGCAGGCGCAAAAGCCTGGGAACCGACGCCGGACGGCAATCGCCGGCGCGTGCTGGTGCACACAGACGAACTGATGATGGTCGAATTTGCTTTTGAAAAGGGCGGGGTCGGCGCTCTGCATTCGCATCCGCATGTCCAGGCAAGCTATGTCGCCGAGGGCCGCTTCGAGGTCACCATCGACGGCCGATCGGAAATCCTCGAGACCGGAAGCAGCTTCATCGTGCCTTCCAATCTCGTGCATGGCGTCAAGGCGCTGGAGGCCGGGCGCCTGGTCGACAGCTTCGCGCCTTACCGCGCCGATTTCCTCGGCTGAGTATCCGCTTCTCAAAGGAAAAGCCCGCGCCGTATAAAGCGCGGGCTTGTTGCCTGGGCGCTGGTTGCGCCGCCGCGGTACTCAAACATTGCCGCAGAAGTGCAAAGGTGCCGCAGCATGGTGAAGATAAGCTTAACGGCGACCGACTGCCGGCAGGTTGGGAAAACTCAGCGCTGCTGCAGCGCGAGCCGTATGCCGAGGGCGCAATAGATGCCGCCGACCACCTTGCCTTGCCATTTCAGCACTGCCGGATTGCGGCGCAGGAAGGAACCCAGTCCGCCCGCGCTGACCGCGAAGACGACAGTGCTGAAGAGACCGAGCAGGATGAAGATGATGCCCAGCACCATCAGTTGCAGCACCACGAAACCGCCTTGCGGGTGGACGAATTGCGGCAGGAAGGCGAGGAAGAACAGAGCCGTCTTCGGGTTGAGCACTTCGGTCAGGATCGCCTGCCGGAAGGCTTTTCGCGCCGAGATCGGTAGCGTCCTGCCCGCCAGATTGGCCGGCGCCTTTTCGAGAATGGCGCGGATGCCGAGATAAACGAGATAGGCAGCGCCGATATATTTGACGATGCTGAACAGCATCGCCGAGGCGGCGATGATGGCCGAGATGCCGACAATGGCCATGATGGTGTGGATGACATCACCCGCCGCGACACCGGCGCCGGTAGCGATGCCGACCTTCGTGCCCGAGCTCGTCGCGCGCGCCACGGTGAGCAGCGTCGCCGGTCCCGGAATGAAGACGAAGCCGAACACGACCGCGATGTAGGTGATGAGCGTGGCGGGGTCGATCATGCGAAGGTTCCTTTTGCGGTTGCTGCCGGCATGGATGCATCGAACCATAGCAGCCGGGGCTCTCCAGCCAGTGTGCCAGCCATGGCTTTTCGATGCGACATTGGCGCGAGGCGACAGGGCTACCCGCAAAGCGCGGTTGTGGCCGGGTCGCGGCTGCGCTACTCCAAGGCATCACGCGGTGAATCACTTGTCTGCTCTTCGCATCTTCCCGAAAACGACTTCCTGTCCGGTGTCTGCCTGATGCCGGCACAGGCAGCGAGCATCCGGGCCGAGGATCCCAAGCGTCGCGTGCTGAAGGATGTGTTCGGCTACGACGATTTCCGTCCCGGGCAGGCGACCGTGATCGAGGCGCTGTTCTCCGGACGCCATGTGCTGGCGGTCATGCCGACGGGCGCCGGCAAGTCGCTCTGCTATCAGGTTCCGGCGCTGGTCAAGGGCGGGCTCACCATCGTGGTGTCGCCGCTGGTGGCGCTGATGCAGGATCAGGTCGCCGCCTTGCGCCTTGCCGGCGTGGCTGCCGACACGATCAACTCCTCGCTCGATCGCGAGGCCAATGTCGCGGCCTGGCGCCGCGTGGCATCCGGGCAGACGCGGCTGCTCTATCTGGCGCCGGAGCGGCTGATGACGGAGCGTATGCTGGATGCGCTGTCGCGGCTCGATGTCAGCCTGATCGCCATCGACGAGGCGCATTGCATCTCGCAATGGGGCCCGGCCTTCCGCCGCGAATATGAGGACCTGTCGCAGCTGCGCGGCGTGTTTCCGCACGTGCCGATCATTGCGCTGACGGCGACGGCGGACGAGGCGACGCGCGGCGACATCGAGGCACGGCTGTTTGCCGGACGCGCCGAAACGCTGGTGCTGGGTTTCGACCGGCCCAACATCAAGCTGGCGATCGAGACCAAGCAGGACAGCAAGCGCCAGCTGCTGCGCTTCGTCGAGCGGCACCCCGGCAAAAGCGGCATCATCTACTGCCTGTCGCGGCGCAAGACCGAGGAAATGGCGGCCTTCCTGGAGAAGAACGGCGTGCGCGCGCTCGCCTATCATGCCGGCATGAGCAAGGAGGCGCGGGAAGCGAACCAGAATGCCTTCATGAGCCTGTCGGGCGTCGTCATGGTGGCGACCATCGCCTTCGGCATGGGCATCGACAAGCCCGACCTCGCCTATGTCTTCCACACCGACCTGCCGGGCAGCCTGGAGGCCTATTACCAGGAGATCGGCCGCGCCGGGCGCGACGGACGGCCGGCCGAAGCGCATATGCTCTACGGCGCCGGCGACATCCGCACGCGCCGGATGTTCATCGACGAGGAGGATACCTCGCCCGAGCACAAGAGACGGGCGCATCGCCGGCTCGACACGCTGATCGGCTATTGCGAGACGGCGCAGTGCCGACGCCAGGTGCTGCTCGGCTATTTCGGCGAGGAGGCGAAGGCCTGCGGCAATTGCGACAACTGTCTTAACCAGGCGCCGCGCGCCGACGGCAGCGCCGAGGCGCGCATCATCCTTGCGGCCGTGGCGCAGAGTGGCGAGCGCTTCGGAGCCGCCCACGTCATCGACATCCTGCTCGGCCACGAGACCGAGAAGGTGCTGGCGAGAGGCCATCAGAAGATCGCCAGCTTCAGGACCGGCATCATGCACAGGAAGCCGGTCTGGCTGTCGCTGGTCCGGCAGCTGGTCGCCGGCGGCTTCCTGGTGCCGGATCCGGACGGCCATGGCGGCCTCGCCATCTCGGAAAGCGGCCGCGCGCTCGGGCGTGGCGAGGTTGCCTTCGAGTATCGCGTCGAGGGCCGGGACCGTCTTGCGCGCGGCCGGAAGCGTGCCGCGCAAGGCTTGGCCGTGGATGGCGAGGGCGTCGATGCATCGCTTCTGGCGACGCTCAAGACGCTGCGGCTGCGGCTCGCCAAGGAACGCCAGGTGCCGGCCTATGTGGTGTTCTCCGACCGCACGCTGATCGACATGGCCGAGCGCCGCCCGCAAGACCTCGACGAGTTCGCCGAGGTGAACGGCGTGGGCGCCGCCAAGCTGAAGGAGTTCGGGGAAGTGTTTTTGACTGCGATCGCGGCGCATCAGGCCGATGGATCGGACTGAAGCTTCATCGCGGGATCGTGCGGCGCTCCGCCTCCGATCAATCTCGACCGGGCTCAGTAGGCTTTGAGCTTACCCGCCCAGCGATCCCTCCCTGCCCAATAGGGGCATTTCGGACAGACGCCGCCTTCAGGATAGTCGGTTCCTTCCTCATGCGGACAACCTAGAATTCCGTCGACCATCACCACGGAATGGACGTCTTGCTCCCACAAGAACGCCGCGATTTCGGCGAAGATCATGTCATCCTTGCGCAGATCGCCCGTTTCGCCGAACCAGCGACGCAGCTCGGTCACCTCAGAGTCCTGGTACGGAAGTATCGCGACCGCCACCTTGGTGGCGCGGCTGTCATCGGGACCATAGAAGGCAACGGTGCCAACAGGGTAGCTTCGCACACTTTCTTGGCTTTCTTCTCGATCCACTTTCTTGCCCGTTGCTCCGGTTTCATGTTTGCTCGCTCAGTTGTGAATCGACAGGATGTCGGCGGTCGTAAGAGACAGGGTCAGCAAACAAAGGATGGATCAACACCATGGTCCAAGGCAAGCGGTGGGTCCACAGGGCCCCAAGGCCCGCGGCAGTCAGCCAGCGAGAGAAACAGGTGATTGTCACGGCATGCGAGAAGTTCATTCAGGACGTCCTCAAACCCAGGTACCTGTCCGAGATACGACCGACGAAATGGAATTACACAGTCGACATCCGGGGCGCATGGGCGGGCGGGCGGTAACGCTTCATCCAGCGGTTTCGGTCGGGCTGGAGCAAAATCGCGGCGAGGAGGAGTTCGACGCGCCTTTCGCCAGGCTGGACTGCATCGGACCAGACAGATTCGACATCTATTGGATGCGGCATACGGGCAAATGGTGGCTGTTGCATGCGAATGTGACGCTCGCCGAGGCGCTCCATATCCTCGAAGCCGATGAACTCCTGCACCCGGTTTAGCAATGAGCGAATACCAATATTACGAATTCCAGGCGGTCGATCGTCCTCTTGGCAACGCGGATCGACAGGTGCTTCGCGGCCTGTCTTCGCGGGCGCGGATCACCGCCACCAGCTTCACCAATTCCTACGAGTGGGGAGACTTCAGGGGCGATCCGGACGAGCTTATGGCGCGCTGGTTCGATCTTCATCTCTATTTCGCCAACTGGGGTTCCCGCCGCCTGATGATCAAGCTGCCGGCTCGGTTGGTCGATCGGGACCGCATAGGCAGCTTCCTCGCGGCGACCGACGACGTCATGCTCAAAGACGCCGGCGAGAACGTCATCATAAGCATCTCACGCGACGAGGAGGAGCACGAATATCTGGACGATGAGGACTCGAGTTGGCTCGCCGCCTTGGCGCCATTGCGAGCCGACTTGCTCGCAGGCGATCTTCGGCTTTTCTATCTCACCTGGTTGATGGCTGTCGAAGCGGACGCCGTTGAACCCGATGCGCCGGAGCCGATGCCGGGAATCGGGCCGCTGTCCGAGGCGCTCGAAGCCTTTGCCGAATTCTTCGGCATCGATCATGGTCTGGTCCAGGCGGCGGCCGAGCGAAGCGCGGAAACGGCGCCCGCCGGCCCGGAGCCGGAAATGGCCCGACGGGTGGTCGCGGCGATGAACGACGCTGAGAAGACCAGTCTGCTCATGCGGGTTTTCAACGGCGAGCCCAATCTATCCGCCGAGTTGCGGGCCACGATACGGGCGCGTTTGGAACCCGAAACGACAATCTCGCCTGGCGCTTTGCGCACATCAGCGGATCTGCGGGCACGGGCCGAAGAAATTCGCCTTGCCCGCAAGCGCGCCGAGGCGGAGGCGGCGGAAGCGCAGCGGCGATTGCTGGCGGAAGCGGCCGAGAAGGCCCGCGATGTCCGGATCGATGCGCTTCGTCAGCGGGGCGAGAACGTCTGGGCAGAGGTCGAGACCGAGATCATGCGACGCAATCCAGCCGGTTACGACAAGGCGGCGGCGCTTCTTTCCGATCTGTCGGTGCTTGCCGAAAGAGGGGGCAGTACCGAGGAATTTCGCCACCGGCTTCAAGCGATCCGGGAACGTCACGCCGGCAAGGGGCGCTTCATCGAACGTGTGACGTTGCTGGGATAGGCGTGCCCGGGGGCCGGTCAACGCCAAAGGCAGACCTTGACGTCCCTCCCGATATAGCAGGCGCCTTCGCAGCGAAGCTCTCCCCAATCGCCCACCTCGCCGTGCGTCTCGCGAATATCCCCGTTGGCATAGCCTGCCCAAGAATCTCCGTCCTTGTAGACAACGGCCCAGTAATCCTTGGACATCTCGCCAGCCCCGCTATGCGTGTCGGGATAGTCGATGCCGGCGAAAACCTGCTTGGGGCCCTGGATGTTGAAATCGCCGCCCTGCTCGATCTGATAGGAGCATTTTCCGGATATGCGGGTCTCGCCGTGAACGACGAGCAGGCAGCGGCCCCATTTGTAACCGCTCGGCAGACGATGCTGTGCTGCATACGAAGGCGAGAGGGAAAACGCAATTGCCAGGGCGGCCACGATGGTTCGCACAGTCATCCTATCACCCATCGTGAAACAGCCGACTGGATTCGGCCCAGGGCGTGTGTCGAAAATGGTCCTCCGCGGGATGGTTCCACTAGAGACCCTCTTATTTGTCCTGGAATTGTCCCCCAGAGCCGGTTCGATCGGATTGACGCATGTCAAAGCGCATTTTGATTGAAGAGGTAATCTTAATGTGAAGAACATGGAAGCCGCATTGTGCTTGAACGAGTTTGGCAAATTCCGGCCCACGTTTGCGGGATAGATTAGTTCCAAGATGGCGTTCGCCGAGGCTCGGAAAGGGTTGATTGTGGATCGGAAAGGCATCCGACCAAGGCTTGGCCGTTCCATGAAGCGCCCGTCAGGATTTGGCGGTTCGCGTTGGCTGGCCGTCTGCCTCGCGTTGCTGATGGCGTTCTCCACGGTCCTTTCCAGCCATGCCAATTCGGCCGCGGCTTCGTTTGGCGCCCAATGGGCAGCAGAGCATAATCATGGCTCCGCGGCGATCCGACATGATGGTTCCGCCCCGTGCAAGGATTTCGGCCATGCGCGCCATCAAGGCACATGCGGCATCTCGGCTTCAGGCTGCTCATTCTGCGTCCCGGTTGACGTCCATCTCTTCGTCGCGATTTCGGGAAGCCACCCCGTCGCGACGGCGCCGCCTTTCGTATCCTCTCCAAGTGACGTGCCTGTCGGGCTGCGCCCTCCAAAGCTCGTCGTGACCGCCTGAGCGCACGCGCGCCCTGGCGTTCGTGCGCTTCGCCGCCGGTCAATCCGGCCCTCGAGTCACGAACATGAGAGCTTTGCAATGCAATCCATATCCCGTCGCCAGTTCCTGGCATCCACGGTGGCTGCCGGCGCCGCGGGCGTCGTCCTGCCGCTGATCAATCCCCGCGCTGTACAGGCGGCCTCCCCGAGCATCATCCGGGCAGATACCCGCATCATCGAGGTGGCCGGCCGTGCCGCCAAAGTCTTCGGTCTCGTCCAGCCCGACGGCACCCCTGGGCTTGTCACCTCGGCCGCCAATGACTTCCAGGTCCGGCTCGAAAATAGGCTGCACGCGCCGACCTTGATCCATTGGCACGGCCTGACGCCGCCGTTCGGACAGGACGGCGTGCCCGACCTGCCGCAACCGTTGCTGCAGCCGGGCCAGTCCTATGATTACAGCTTCCCCGTCACGACGCCGGGCACGCATTGGATGCATGCCCACACGCTGCAGGAACAGCAGCTGCTTGCCGCGCCCCTGATCGTCACAGACCCTGCGGAGGCAGGCGCGGACGAGCAGCCCTTGGTGGTGCTGTTTCACGACTTCAGCTTCAAAACGCCTGAGGAATTGCTGGCCGGGCTGACCGGATCAGCGCCTGCATCGGGAAACGGCGGCATGGCCGGGCACTCGATGTCGGGCATGTCAGGCATGGACATGCAGGGCATGTCGGACGGGCAAGGCATGTCGGACGGGCAAGGCATGGCCATGCCGATGGACGTCAACGACATCCAATACGACGCCTACCTGGCGAACGACCGGACGCTGGACGATCCACAGCTGTTTGCTGTCGAACGCAACGGCACGGTCCGGCTGCGGCTCATCAACGGCGCGACCGCAACGGCATTCTGGGTCGACACCGGGTCGATCGAGGGCGAGGCAATCGCTGTCGACGGGAATGCCGTCACGCCAGTGCGCGGTCGCCGCTTTCCGCTCGCCATGGGCCAGCGCCTCGACATCCGGCTGCGTATTCCGGACGAGGCGGGAGCCTGGCCGATCCTGGCGCTGCGTGAGGGCAGTGTCGAGCGCACTGGTTTCGTGCTGGCGACCAGGGGCGGCGCGGTAAAGCGCATCGCGCCGGTTGGCGACCAGGCGACAGCCGCGTTCGACCTCGCATTCGAGTCCAGCCTCGTCGCCGCCAAGCCTCTGGCCTTGAGATCGGCGAACCGGAACCAGGCCGTCGAGATTGGCGGCACCATGCAGGGCTACTCCTGGACGCTCAACGGCAGGACATGGGGCAACCATCAGCCGATCGCCGTGCGAAAGGGTGAGCGCATCGAACTCGTCCTGCGCAACGCAAGTATAATGGGCCATCCCATGCACCTCCACGGCCATCATTTCCAGGTTGTCGCCATCGACGGCCGCCGCTTCGCGGGGGCTGTCCGCGACACCGTCTGGCTGCCGCCGATGCGCGAGGTGACGGTGGCGTTCGATGCTGCCAACCCAGGGACATGGGCGTTCCACTGCCATCACCTCTACCACATGGCGACCGGCATGATGACCGTCGTCGACTACGCCGCCTAACCGATTTCAAGGATAGGACCATGAGACGGAACGATATGAATACCCTCTTCAGGACCCTGGCGATCGGAGCAGTCCTCGCATTCTCGGCGCCCGTTCTCGCGAACGATGCGCATCATCCGGCTGGCAGCCGAGACTCCTCGCCGCCCCCTGCCGCGACGGAGAATGCGGAGGACGGAGGCACTGGCTCGGGGATGCCCATGATGATGGGCAACTTGTCCAACACCATGATGCCGAACGGCATGATGAAGATGATGATGGCGATGATGGCGGGCGGCGACACTCCTATGGGTCAGATGATGTCGCCCGACCATGTCGAGGGGCGGATCGCCTTCCTCTCGACCGAACTGAAACTCACCAAGGCCCAGCGGCCCCTGTGGGACGCCGTCGCCGAGGCGCTGCGGGCAAACGCTCACTCGGCCAAGGACATGATGGCGAAAATGCCGGCCGGTATGATGGGCGGGGATACCGGCCCCGAAACGCCAGTGGAGCGGATCGAGGTTCAGGAGCGAATGCTGTCGACGCGGCTCGAGGGACTGAGGCGGCTCAAGGTCGCTTTGGAGCCCTTCTACGCGTCGCTGGACGATGCCCAGAAGGCGGTGGCCGACAAGCTGCTCGCGCCGGCCCCGATGGGCATGATGTGAGACATGAAGGGGCCGTTGCACCAGACCGCGAGGGCCCCCGCGATCGACGCGAGATCTCCAGGTGAGACCATGAAGACGAAGCGGAGCGTCCGCGCGGAAGAGCTGCTGCTTTTGCAGCGCGAAACCTTCGACTACTTCCTGGGCGAGGTGAATCCCGCCAACGGCCTCATCCGCGACAAGACCGCCGCCGATTGGCCGGCCAGCATAGCGGCGACGGGTCTCGCTCTCACCTGCTATCCGGTCGCCGTCGAGCGCGGATACATGACCCGGCAAGAAGCCGTCGCGCGGACCCTGGCTACGCTCCGCTTCTTCCACACGAGTCCCCAGGGGCCGGAGCCCGACGCGACCGGCTATCGTGGGCTCTACTATCATTTCCTCGACATGCAGACAGGACGGCGCGCCTCGCAGTGCGAGCTGTCCACGATCGACAGCGCCCTCCTGTTGGCAGGCGCCCTGTCGGCGGCCGCGTATTTCGGTGAAGAGACCGCCGACGAGCAGGAAATCCGCACGCTTGCCGATGCGCTATATCGCCGTGCCGACTGGCAGTGGGCACAGAACCAGGGCGCAACGGTGACGCATGGCTGGACCCCGGAAAACGGGTTCATCAAATACCGCTGGGAGGGCTATGACGAGGCCCTCCTGCTTTACATTCTGGCGCTCGGCTCACCGACCTTTCCGCTTCCCGAGAGCAGCTACGCCGCCTGGACGTCGACCTATCGCTGGGAAAGCTGCTACGGCTACGAATATCTCTATGCGGGGCCGTTGTTCACGCATCAGCTGTCGCATGTCTGGATCGACTTTCGCGGGATACAGGACGCGTTCATGCGCGGGAAGGGCATCGACTATTTCGAGAACAGCCGGCGGGCGACCTATCTCCAGCAATGCTATGCCATCATGAATCCGCGTAAGTTCGAAGGTTACCGCGAATGCTGCTGGGGGATCACCGCAAGCGAGGGACCTGGTCCGGCCACTCTCAAACTCAATGGTGTCCAGCGGGAGTTCTACGATTATGTCGGCCGCGGCGTTCCCTATGGACCGGATGACGGCACGCTCGCTCCATGGGCGGTCGCCGCCTCATTGCCGTTCGCTCCGGAGATCGTGTTGGAGGCGCTCGACTTCTGCATCCATCAGGCGAAGCTGAAGGAGTTCAACAGATACGGCTTCAAGGCGGCCTTCAATCCCACCCACCCGGGCGAGCCTGGCAATCCGTACGGGTGGTGGGTGTCGCCCTGGCACTTCGGCATCAACCAGGGCCCCATCGTGCTGATGATCGAGAACCACCTGAGCGACACGGTTTGGCGCTTGATGCGCGGTTGCCCTTACATCCTCACCGGATTGCGCCGCGCCGGGTTCAACGGCGGCTGGCTGAACGATGCGAATCCTGGCTGAACTGATTGCTTTGGTCCCCGCGAGTGGGTCGATCGATTTGACGCACATCAAAGCGCATCTGAATCGAAGGGGCGATCATGCCCATGGTGAATAGCTCGGAAGCCTTGCTGTGCTTGAACAATCTTGTCACATCTGGCAGCGACGCCATCGGACTGCAAGCGGCCCCTTCGGTGCGATCATGCTTGCGTTCGGGCTTGCCCTTTTCCTGTTGCTGACGCCTTCGGGCTCGGCGCAAGCGCACGAGTTCGGCGCATCACCAGACTTCTCGTCAGCCAAGGTCGTCCAGTCGGTTGCCGATGGCAAGGCCGATCGGCAGGCCTCGGCGGCCTCTCTGTCGGCATCAACCCTGGACGAGTCGGGTTGCCATGACGGCCATTGCGGCCTGTGCATGGGTGGACATTGTTTCGGTTGTTCGGCAGTTGCTCTGGCAGCTGGTCCTGATCTCGCCTCCGCAGCTGAGCCTGGCGCCCCAGCTTTCCCCGACCAATCGGGTTTCGCGCTGACCAGGCCTGACGAAGCCTTTCGGCCCCCTCGTTCCGTTCTCTGACGCCCTGCTCGGCGGGCAAATTCCACGCCTGCCGAACAGGATCGCTCTTTTGTGCCGGGCCTACGCTGGCTTCGGTCGCGAATGTATTTCGAGGAGAAAACTCATGAACATGCGGACAGAAGCCGCGATCCCTGACCACCCGTCTGGTGGCCTGGCCGAGGCGCGCGAGTCACTCACCCTCCGCATTGGAGGAATGAACTGCGCCCACTGCCCGCCAACGATCGAAACAGCCATTCGGGCCGTCAAAGGGGTGCAGACCGCCTCAGTCAATCTCGCCACCCAGACGGCGATGGTCAGCTACGATCCTGCCCAGGCAAAGGTCGCCGAAATCCTGCGCGCCATCCGCTCCGTCGGCTACGCCGCCGGTACGGCGACGATGCGCATTCCGATCAAGAACATGCATTGCACCTCATGCGCCACACGTGTCGAGCTGGCGCTGAAGATGACCCCGGGCGTCATCGCCGCCCGCGCCAGCCTCGCACCCAACGTTGTCGACATAGAGTATCAACCGGAACGGGCCAATTTCCAGGAATTGAGGAGGTCGATCGAATCCTCCGGCTATCGGGTCGCCGAGCCGAAGGTGAAACCCACGGACGAGACGCTGGACCCGGCGGAGGCGGCCAACGAGCAGGAATACCGCGGCCTGATGCGCAGGTTCTGGCTCGCCGCCGTCATCTCCCTCCCGGTGATGGCTCTCAGCTATCCCGATCTCATTCCGGGACTGCGCGAATGGATGCCCATGGGCAGCGACACGCGCCGGATCGTTTGGGCGCTGCTTGGCGTGCTGAGCCTGCCCGTCCTGCTGTGGTCCGGATCGCAGTTCTTTGTCGGCATGTGGGACGCGCTGAAGCACCGCGCTGCCAATATGCACACGCTGATCTCAATCGGCATCACGGCGGCGTTCCTCTATTCGGTCGTGGCGGTCGCATGGCCCGGGATCTTTCCCGACATGGCGCTGGCCGAAGTCTTCTGGGACGTCACCGATGTCGTCGTGGCGCTCGTCGTGCTGGGTCTCGCCCTCGAGATCAAGGCCAAGGGCCGAACCTCGCAGGCGATCAAGAAGCTGATCGGGTTGCAGGCCAAGACGGCAAGAGTCGTGCGCGACAGCAAGGAAATCGACCTCCCCGTCGAGGAGGTGCTGGTCAGCGACACGGTGATCGTCCGTCCCGGCGAAAAGGTCCCGGTCGATGGCAAGGTGAGCGCCGGATCTCCCGCAGACGCGCTGCTGCCCCAATGGGAGCGCCTCGCCAATGAAGGCAAAACGCCGATGTATGTGGCGGTCGACGGGCAGGCGGCTGGACTGATCGCGGTCGCCGACACCGTGAAGCCGGATTCCAGGGCGGCGATCGAAATCCTGAGAGGGCTCGGCATCGAGGTCGTCATGCTGACCGGCGACAACGAACGCACGGGTCGGGCAATCGCGCGCGAGGTCGGCATCGATCGCGTGCTGGCGGAGGTCCTGCCAGACGACAAGGCGCACGAGGTGCAGAAACTACAGCTCGAAGGCAAGTCGGTCGGCATGGTCGGCGACGGCGTCAACGACGCGCCGGCGCTCGCCCAGGCCGATGTCGGTTTCGCCATCGGCACCGGAACCGACGTCGCCATCGAGGCAAGCGACGTGACGCTTATCAAGGGCAGTCTGATGGGCGTGGTCACGGCGATCGAGATCAGCCGGGCGACGATGCGCAACGTCCGGCAGAACCTCGTCGGCGCATTCGGCTACAACGCGCTGGGAATCCCGGTCGCGACGGGCGTGCTCTACCCGTTCATCGGGCTTCTGCTCTCTCCCCTCATCGCAGCCGCCGCCATGGCCTTCAGTTCGGTGACCGTCGTCACCAACGCCAATCGTTTGCGCTTCTTTCAGCCGAGGAGGACAGGCTCATGACACCCGACCGCTGGATAGTGACCGTGGCCGGGATCGGCCTGGTCGCCTTCATCATCTGGTTCTTCTGGCTCAAGCGTTCGAAGGGCATCCGCGCCGCGGATACGAGCGGCGGCTATCAGGAGGCGATGATCCTGGTCAAGGGCGGCTACACGCCCGACACGATCGTCGTCCGCAGCGGCCGCCCGGTCCGGCCGAATTTCCGCCGTGAGGAAACCGCCTCCTGCTCGGACAAGGTGATCTTCCCCGATTTCCAGAGGAGCGCCGATCTGCCTACCGGTGAAACCGTCGCCGTCGATCTGATGCCCAAGCAACCAGGCGAGTTCGGATTCGCATGCCCCATGGGCATGTTCCGCGGCCGCCTCATCGTCGAATAGGAGACCAGCATGTCAATGCATGACCATTCGGACCACGACCAGCCGCAAGGCTCCTTTCTGACGTCCCGGGCAGGCCTTGTCCTGCTTGGCTTCCTCGCGGTCGGCGGGTTCCTGCTCCTCACCGAGCACCGCGCCCATGTGCTTGGCGCGCTATTCTATCTGCTGCCGCTCGGCTGCGTCTTCATGCACTTCTTCATGCATGGAGGACACGGCCACAGAGGACATGGGCATGGAGGACATGGGCATGGTGGGGGCCACCGCAACCAGCCCGACGAAAGGAATCCGTCATGAGCATGCAGGCCTACGGCCTTTGGAGCCTGGTGATCGTCAACTCCGCCGTCTTCATCCTGTTCGCCTACAGCTTCTTCAAGCCGGCGACGACCCGTGACTGGCGCTCGTTCGGCGCGTTCAGCGCCTTCCTGGTCGCGCTGTTCGCGGAGATGTACGGCTTTCCGCTCACCATCTACTTGCTCTCCGGCTGGCTGCAGTCCGGCTATCCAGGGATCGACTGGTTCTCGCATGATGCCGGGCATCTCTTGGAAATGATGTTCGGCTGGCGGATCAATCCACATTTCGGCCCCTTCCATCTGCTGAGCTTCGTCCTGATCGGCGGTGGGTTCTGGCTGATCGCGGTCGCATGGAGCGTTCTCTACGACGCTCAGCAGCACCGTTCTCTCGCCGCCAGCGGCCCGTACAGCTACGTGCGCCACCCGCAATATGTCGGCTTCATCCTGGTGATGCTGGGTTTCCTCGTTCAGTGGCCGACGCTGCTGACGCTGGCGATGTTCCCGGTGCTGGTTGTGATGTATGTGAGGCTGGCGCGCGCCGAGGAGCGCGAAGCGATCACCGCGTTCGGCGACGTCTACCGCAACTACATGACACAGGTTCCGGGTTTCATTCCGAGCTGGAACCGGTTGTCCGGCGGGTCGGTCGGCCGCCCTGGACGAGGCCTGGCGCCATGACACGGCACCGCCGATCCTGGCCGTTTTCGGCGATCCTGCTCGCCGTCTTCGGTGTGGCGCTCGTCTGCATCGGCGCCTTCTTCATGTTCCTTCGGCCGCCGCTATTGCCGGAGGACGTGCGGTTCGTCGGCCTGTCGCTGCAACAGCTTCAGGCCGAGCAGCCACGCATGGCATCGTGGCTCGAGCGCGTGTTTCAGGTGCTCGGCGGGTATGCCGTCGCCTCGGGCATCCTCACCGTCACGGTCGCCGTGACGTCGTTCCGGCGGCACGAGCGGTGGGCTCTTCTGGGCGTGCTCGCCGCCGGCGTCGCCTCCATCGGATGGATGGCTGTCGTCAACTTCGTCATAGGATCCGATTTCCGGTGGGCCTTGCTGGCTATCGCGATCCTATGGGCCGCGAGCATGGGCATGTTCCTGGTCGAGCTCAGGCAAGCTGCCATGCGGGCAGGCAGGGCGGAGTGATCCATGTCCGACCCTGTCTTCACCGCGAAAGACCTCACCAAGACCTACGTCTCGGGCGAGACGCAAGTGCACGCCCTGCGCGGCGTGAACCTGGCGATTTCGGCAGGGGAAGTGGTCGTCCTGCTCGGTCCGTCGGGCAGCGGGAAATCGACATTGCTCAACATCATGGGCGGGCTCGATCACGCGAGCAGCGGCGAGCTGTCCTTCAAGGATTTGCGGCTGACCGACCTCGATGACAGGGGGCTGACATCCTATCGCCGCCGCCACGTCGGCTTCGTGTTCCAGTTCTACAATCTGATCCCCAGCCTGACAGCCTATGAGAACGTCGCGCTGGTCACCGAGATTGCCGATGATCCAATGCGTCCCGAGGAAGCTCTCGCCCTCGTTGGGCTGGAGCCGCGCATGCATCATTTCCCGGCGCAGCTATCAGGCGGCGAGCAGCAGCGCGTCGCCATCGCCCGCGCGATCGCCAAGCGTCCGGAAGTGCTGCTTTGCGACGAGCCGACAGGCGCGCTCGACTCCAGGACAGGCGTTCGGGTGATCGATGCGCTGATGAAGGTCAATGCCGAACTCGGCACGACCACCGTCATCATCACCCACAACGCCATCATCCAGGAGGTCGCGCACCGGGTCCTGTTCTTCAGCGACGGGCAGATATCGAAGGCCGTCACCAACGAGGCCCGCCGCGCTGTCGCCGAGCTGCAGTGGTGAAGACATGCGCGCCCTGGACATAAAGCTCTTCCGCGATCTCCTGCGTCTTTGGGCGCAGGCATTGGCAATCGCGCTGGTGGTCGGCGGCGGCGTGGCAACGCTGCTCCTCGCCGTCGGCTCCTACCGTTCCCTCGATGAGACGAGGACGGCTTACTACGAGCGCTACCGCTTCGCCGATGTCTTCGCCACGGTGCGACGGGCACCGAAAGCTCTCCTCGGCCGGATCGCCGAAATCCCAGGTGTGGCTAGCGTGGATGCACGCATCGCACAGTTCGCGCTGCTCGAAACACCGGGTCTGACCGCTCCGGCCACCGGCGTAGTCATCTCGCTGCCCGAGGTCGGCGAGCCGAAGCTCAATCGCCTCTATATGCGTGCGGGCCGCACGCCGGATCCGAGCCGGGACGACGAGGTCGTCGTCAATGAGACCTTCGCCGAAGCGCACCGGTTCACCCTGGGCTCGAGCTTCGCGGCGACCCTCAACGGTCGCAGGCGCGATCTGACGATCGTCGGCATCGCGCTTTCTCCCGAATACATCTATGCCGTCGGCCCCGGCGACATCATGCCCGACGGCCACCGCTTCGGCGTCATCTGGATGTCCGAACGGGCTCTGGCCAGCGCCTATGATCTCGAAGACGCTTTTTCGTCGGTGTCGCTGAAGCTGCTGCCGGGAACGTCGGAGCGGGAGGTGATGATGCGTCTCGACAGCCTGCTCGATCGCTATGGCGGGCACGCTGCCTACGGGCGCAAGGACCAGACGTCGCATGCCTGGCTCGACCACGAGCTCGACATGCTCAACAACATGAGCCGCACGCTGCCGCCGATCTTCCTGCTGGTTTCGGCGTTCCTGGTCAACCTTACCCTCAGCCGGCTCGTTTCGCTCGAACGCGAGCAGATCGGCCTGCTGAAGGCACTCGGCTACCGCAATGCCGGCATCGTCCTGCACTACTTGAAATTTGTGGGCGTCATCACGGCGGTCGGCATCGTCATCGGCAGCCTGATCGGCACCTGGCTCGGCAGCTATGTGACCGGAGTATTCGCCGACTTTTTCCGCTTCCCGTTTCTGCTGTTCACCAAGGCCCCCGATCTCTACGTCGCGGCGGCGGGACTGAGCGCGTTTGCCGCGGCAATCGGCGCGCTGCGAGGTTTGCGCGAAGTCGTCAATCTGGCTCCCGCGGTTGCCATGCAGCCGCCGGCTCCGCCGGTTTTCCGCCGAACGCTGCCGTTGAGCCTTAGCGCGGCCGGCCTTGTCTCGCAGCCGATGAGAATGATGCTGCGCAACGTCGCGCATCATCCAGTTCGATCCTTTCTCACCGCATTCGGCATGTCGCTGGCGACGGCGATCCTGATCGTGTCGCTCTTCACGGAGGGCACGATGGAGCAGCTCGTCGACGTGACCTACTTCCTTGCGGATCGACAGGACGCGACCGTCAGCTTTTTCGAGAAGCGCCCGAGGGAAGTGGCCTTCCAGATTGCGAGGCTTCCCGGAGTGCTGAATGCGGAACCCAATCGAGAAGTCCAGGTCCGCATCCGCAATGGCCATGTCGAGCGTCGCATCATCCTCCGCGCAAGGCCGCGCGGGGCGGAGCTCAACCGTATCATCGATGCGGACCTGCGGCCGGTGGTCCTGCCGGAATCAGGCCTCGCGATCTCGGACATGCTGGCCAAGATACTCAAGGTGCGGGTCGGCGACACCGTCGAGGTCGATTTGCTCGACAGCGAGCGCCGGACGGTCTCGCTTCCGGTGGCGGCGCTGGTCGAGGACTATCTCGGCATGCGCGGGATGATGGATGAGGAAGCGCTCGCCAGGCTGCTGCGTGAAGCGCCGATGGCGAACGGGGTGAGCGTCAGCCTGGACAAGAACAGACGGGACGAGTTCTACGCGGCGGTCAAGGCCATGCCGGCGGTGAGCAGCCTGGCTCTGCAGACGGCGTCCCTCGCCACTTTCCGCGACGCCGTGGCGCTTCTGGTGACTACGATGTCCAGCATCTACACGGGTCTCGCCGCCGTCATCGCGTTCGGCGTGGTTTACAACAACGCGCGTGTCTCGCTGTCCGAGCGGGCCCGGGAACTGGCAAGCCTGCGGGTGCTTGGCTTCACCCGCGGCGAAGTGCTCGGCATCCTTCTCTTTGAACTCGCGCTGTTGACCTTGATCGCGCAGCCGCCGGGCTGGGCCCTCGGCTATGGTCTTGCCTGGATCATGAAGACGAACCTGGCCGGCGAACTGATGCGGGTACGCCTGGTTGTCGACCCTGCCATTTATGTCTTCGCCAGCGCGATCGTCATTACGGCGGCTGTGCTCTCAGCGCTGATCGTCCGCAGGCGGGTTAATCGACTCGACCTCGTTGCTGTTCTCAAGACGCGGGATTGAAGACCATGCGCACCAGATCGATGACCAACTGGATGAGGAGAATCGGCGGCATCGCGGCCTTTGGCCTGATCGCCGCGGCGGCGGTCTGGTTCGCATGGCCGCAGCCGATCCCGGTCGACCTGGCGACGGTAGCCAAGGGTCCGATGGAGGTGACCGTCGATGACGAGGCCAAGACCGAGGTGCGGCACATCTACACGGTATCCGCGCCAATCGCCGGCAAGGTGCTCAGAATTTCGCCGCCGCACCATGTCGGAGACGAGGTAGCCAAGGACGAGACGGTGGTGGCGGTCATGCAGCCGACCATCCCCGGTCTCCACGATGTTCGCACGCACGAAGAACTGTTGGCGGCGCTTGGCGCGGCAGAAGCGGCCGTGACGTTCGCGGAAGCGGAGGTGAAACGTCTCGAGGCGGCGCTTGCATATTCGCGCACCGAGCTCGATCGCGCGGAAAGGCTGGCCAAGTCCGGAGCGATTTCGCAAAACGCCCTCGACAAGGCGAAGTTCGAAGTGGACACCAACGAGGCAGCCTTGGCGAGCGCGAAGGCGCAGGTCGAAGTCCGGCGCAATGAACACGCGATGATCCAGGCGCGGCTCGGGCAGCCTGCCGGAGATGTTGCACAATCGGATCCGGCCTGCTGCGTCCAACTTCGTGCGCCGGCGAGCGGCCGCATCCTGAAGATCGTTCAGGAGAGCGAGGGCATGGTCCAGCCGGGCGCGCCGCTTGTCGAGATCGGCGACCCGCGCGACCTGCAGGTGGCGGCGGACCTGCTCTCCACCGACGCGGTCCAGATCAGGCCGGGCGCCTCAGTTCGCATCGACGGTTGGGGCGGACCCGCGCTTCAGGGCAAGGTGACGCGGATCGACCCGGCCGGGTTTCTCAAGGTCTCGGCGCTTGGGATCGAGGAGCAGCGCGTCCACACGGAGATCGATATCGTCGACCCTGCCGAGATGTGGTCGCAGCTTGGGCACGACTATCGCGTGATCGTGCACGTGACGAGTTGGCGGGACGACAATGTCCTTAGCGTCCCGGTAGCGGCACTGTTCCGGCAGGGCGATGACTGGGCCGTGTATCTCGCCGAGGCCGGACGGGCGCGCACGGCCGTAATCAAGATCGGCCACCGGGACAGCAGGATGGCCGAGGTCGAGTCCGGCTTGTCGGAAGGCGATCGGGTCGTGCTGCACCCGAGCGACCGGGTGGGCGACGGCGTGGCCGTGCGCGAGCGGAGGGTTCGATAGGCGCGGTCGGCCTGTAAGCTGCCTTGGGCTCTCCTTCGCCGAGGCTTCGGAGGGCGTCCTGCTTCGCGCTGAAGATAGGACTTGTCCTGCGAAGCTCGGAGAGCAAAGCAGGATGGCGGAGAGGGAGGGATTCGGTTTCACGCCTATCCTGCTGAAAATGCTAATCTTTTCGCGCTTTTTGTTACGCAGTTTGTTACACTGCTACAACTGCGATTTACAATCGCTCTTTTGAGCTCGCCTGCCCAATCCATCTTATCTGTCGAAACCGACGCAATGGCGCGGCGGTGGATTGGGTCACTCTGTCATAGTATCCGCGCTTCATTAAGTTGACGATGCCGTTTAGACTCGGAGCTGATCCTTTCCGGTCGATCACCAGGATTTGGCGCGCGACCCGGCACCGGCGGTTCGTCTTTGTACGTTTGTGTCATCCAGGCCGGATCAACTCGGCCATCAGGCTTCTCACGACTTATGCATGCGTTTCCCACTTTTATTAGCATTCGGTGCGAACCCGCACCCTGCACCAAACCTGCGACGCCTAAGCTATCGTCCTCGACTTGAGCGTTCCCTGCTTCTCGTGGAAGACGCTAAATTCGCTCGTGCGTTATTGCCGGCCAGCAAAGGCTGCGGGTCGGCGGTGAGGGTGTCGAGGAGCGGCGGCCGTTCCCTTTCACTCAATAGTGCCGCCGGCGCCTGGATGGTTTCCACGACGCCGCCCCCGCAATCGTAGCCGTTGTGATGATCATCGTGCATGCGCTGAGCTGTTGGGGACATGCTGATGGCGGTGCCGGAAGCACCGGAGACATGTGATATCTCGGCAGCGGGCAGAGCGGCTTCTCTGTCGCTGCACAGGAAAGCGTAGAGTTCCTTCACGCAAATGCGGGCGTCCTTCTTGTCTTTTTGAAAGGGCGGGACGAGGGGCAACCTGATATCGGCCTTTTGGTAGAACGGACTGCGCTCTTCGTACAGCTGGTCAACCTTCTGCTCGATGTCGGCGCCTTGCAGCAGCGGCCGGCTGGTGTCCCTCTCGAGGCGCCTGCGGAGCTCTTTCAGCTCGGGTGTCGAGCCAGATCGACCTCGCCTTATTAAGAATCAGGGCTTGACTGGACTCCTTGCCAAAGCAGCCGCCGCCGGTTGCGATGACGATGGGGCCTCTCTCCAGCTGCTTGGCGAGCTCTTTGGTCTCCAGGTCCCTGAAGTGCGCCTCGCCACGGCCAGGGTCGGCGAACATCTCCATCAGATTGCCGTGATCGGCGACGATATGCTTATCGATGTCGACAAACTCCACCCCCAACTCCTTGGCAAGCTGGGCGCCGATGGTCGACTTGCCGCTCGCCGGCATGCCGACGAGCACGACCGGCCGCGTACCGAGGGCCGCGAGGATCTCGCCGGCTTGCGGCGAGCGAGCGACCGCAATCTGTTGTCTTGCGACGATGGGCGACCTGGAGGTCCCTGCCGCCCTCGACCTGCTTTCTCCTGACGAGTCCCAGTGTAATATCTCCCAGGCACCACGGGGAATGGGGACTAGCTGTGAGCTCTGCGCGCGGTGCGCGAGCTCGGCCCGATAACTGGCCGGCGTAGGGAACTCGACCTCGAAGCGATAGTTCTGCGCGGTTCTGAACGCCGTGTGAACGCCGCGTAACCGCGGCCTGTCCATCCTGATGACCCAGTTGGTGGTCTCGACCTCGCTGCAGTCCCGCTCCTCGAAGGCCAGTGCCGCCTTCCTGAAGGCGCGCGTAAAAGCCTCGTCCGGGATCTCGAAGACATGGCGCACGGCATTGGTGACCAGTTGGGCCTCCGGCGCCGTGCTCACGCTCTGGCCGGTCAACTCGTCGGCTATCCAGACCTGCCCGCCCGACCGTTGGTCAAGATGCGGCACCTTCACCTCGATGCCGTCCTGCCGCAAAAGCTCGGCAACCGCATGCACAATTTTTGGTAATCGCGCTTTCTTGCGCTTCGGCGGGGGCGGCTTCGAGCCTGGCCCGCTCAAGGGCCTGTTCGCTGCTCAGCGTTATCGTGCTGGCGCGGTCGTCTTCGGCCGAGATTGCTAAGGCGCTGAGCAGAATGCGCTTTTCGACGGCGAGTCTGATCGAGGCCTCCATGACCGATGCCGCCAGCGTGGGGTTGTCCTTCAGATCCGCCAGGCTGCCATCGACGTCGAACCGGCCCTGGTGGAGCTTTGCCGCCTGCGCCTTGACATATGGCGCCGACTTGAAGCCCGGCCTCTGCTCCAAGAGCCGCTGCAATTCGGTGGTTTTTTGCATGAACACCCGCGCACCGGTATCGGACTTGTAGGCGTCAGTGCCGACCTTGATGCCGACGCTCAACAGATTGATGGCGCTTTCATGCAGCTTGACTTCCGACTGCTCATGAGCCGGCTCGCTATTGAGCTGCAGGTTCCAGTCCTGGAGCTCGGCCACTAACAACGCGGCCAGTTCGCAGGCCACCGGATGCCTGGCGGCCTTGCTGTCTTCCCTCGCCCTGGCGATGAGCTCATGGAGGGCCTGGCCATCCGGCCGATCTTCCTGCAACAGTGCGCGGATGTCGGCCTTGAGCTCATTATGAATGCCCTCGTAGGTGCCGAAGATGGCACGCTCGGCAAACCAGCGTTGCGCCTCCAGCGGCTGCGCCAGCACGTTGCGCTGCAGGCAGCTGTAGGTCTCCAGCACCAGCCCGGTGGCCGACAGGATCTGCTTGGACCGGGTGAACTGGTAGCCGCTTTTCTCAATGGCCGGCGTGTGCGACTTCGGCGGCTTCATCGAGGCGATGCCGCGCGCCTGCAGCTGCGCGTCGAACTGGCGCACATGCTCGTAAAGGCGAGGCTGGTCGCCAATGATGACGACGGTGTCGCCATCAAAATCGCCGTCGAGCATTTTTTGTTCGACGCTTGGAACCGCAACCAAAGAGCCGGGCGCGAACACCTCCGTCGCCTGCAGGATGCCGACGCACTCGAGCGCGGTGTCGGCCTTGACCCGGTCCTTTTCCTCCAGCCAGTACGAATGGCACTTTACGTCCTCGGCAGACATCACGACCCCGCGCTCGGCGAAGTCCGCCGGCCACATTTCGTCGGGCACAACGATCAAGATGCCTTTGGCAAAGAAGGTCGGATCGTCGGCGGCAAGCCCAGCCCCCGACCTGTGCGCGAAGTTGAAGCTATATTGGAAGGCCACGCACCGATCCAGGAACGCCGCGGTCCGGTCGCCATCGCGCGCCGACCTGACCCGGTCGGCGGCGAACGGGCGCAGGTTGGGCTTGTCATAGGGGGAGCGTCCGACAAGCACGCCAGCGTCACGGGTCAAGGTCTTGCTCTTGCCCGTCGGCACATGCAGGCATTCGTCGCTGGACGGCACGGCGATAGCGCTCGAACCCTCGATATGCCCGCCCGTGACCGTCCGGAACAGCTCCTCGGCGGTGAGGCTTTGATGGGTTTCGAGCCAAGCCTGAGCCTTCTCGCGGGTCTCCTGTGCTACCTCGACGCTACGCGGATAATGTTGCAGCGCCGAGGGCGGTACCGCCGATTGCCTTTTATCGGCATAGGCAGGCATCCGCTCGGGAGCGTCGTGGCGAGCCCGGGCAATGGACGGCATGCGCTCGGCCAGTGAGGCCCTAATGAAGCCGCAGCCGTCATGCGGCCGCAAGGCGATCTCGCCGTCTCGCCCCTCGAACCGGAAGGGATGCACTGCGCCTGCGGGATGGTCGGGCAGAAGGGACAGCTTGAAGCACCCTTCCAGCGCATAATCATGGGGGCCAATGTCGGGGATGCCCGGCGGCGCGGCAAATCCGCGGCGCTGGGTATAGTAATAGGCTTCCTTGAACGGCGCCCAGGCCCGCGACAGCTGCTCAAAGGCCGTACCCGGAGCCGTCTCGGCATAGGGGATCGCCAAAAGCTTGCCGCTTGGGGCCTCTGCGGCCGTGAAAGGCAGGTGAGAGGCAAGCTGGTTCAGGCTCTTTTGCGGCGGCTTCAGTTTGCTGCCGCCGAACAGGTCCATGCGGTAGGGCACGCCCTCCACGGTGAACGTGCGTGTCAGCATGGCTCCAGTCGGAGTTCCCTTTAGCTGCACCGCCACCACCTTCACCGCGCCCGAGGTCAAGCGGTGGAAAATGGAATAGCGCAACTCGGCTTCGCTGGCCAGCGGCCGGCCTTGCATGTCGACCACCGGCAGCCGCATCAGTCCGGCATCGCCTTGCGGCGGTCTCGGCTCGTGGTCCATGGCCTGAAGGACCCGATGGACATCGAAGCTGGAGGCTGCATGCTGGGCCTGGATCATCGATGCGTTCTGCGCCATGAAGGTGTCGAGCGCTTCGAGCGGCTCCTTCGCCTCGATCTCGGCGATCACGCTCGAGTTCGCGCACCGCCTCGGCGCGCGCCGCGGCGCTCCTTCCTCGGCTGATGAACACTGCCGATCATAGATTCGACTGCCAGCCTCAAAGCCCCATCGTCGTGCATAATATGGGCTGGCCTCGCTACATTCGAAGGGGATCGAAGGCCGATCCCACGGTGCGGTGAAAGAAGCTGCAAGCGGCTTCCAAGACTAGGTGCGAGCACCTCGATCTCATTGTAGGCCCGTCATCGGATCATATGGAAATCGGTGAGCTTCATCCGCCGGCCTTTTACAACGTGGTTTGGTCGATCCTCTAGGGGATTACGCAGTCTTAAGCCAGCATTAATACCTTAGACGCGACACTAGGAATACTTTTACTATTCGCTAAAGCTCGATGCTATTTGACGAGGACTGGTCTTGCGTTTGCAGTTTTCTAGATGAGAGGGCTAAAGGACATTAGCGTCGGGACCAAGCTCTCGTTGGGCTTTGGGCTGGCGCTGCTGTGCGTCGTGGCCGTGGGAGTATTTGGGGTCGCGCAACTGCGATCACTCAACAAGGTCACGAGCGAGATCACCAGCGTTTGGTTGCCCCAGGTCCAGATCGTCGGCGAGATGAAGCGCAACCTCGCGGAACACCAGCTCTATGCGACGTTGCGCGTGCGCACTGCCGAGGCTGCGCAGATAGCCGGCATTGAGAAGGAGATGGCGAGGGAAAGCGACGAAATACTGCAAGGTCGGCGCGCCTATCGCCGGAGTGCCGGATCGCTGGCCGAGCAGCAGCTGTTCGACCAGTTCGTCAACCTATGGACGGCCTACGAAGATTCCCTGACATCGATTTTCCCGCTCCTCGAAACAGGAGGGCGAACAATGGCTGTCAAGGAGTTCGAGACGGTATCGCTCCCGACCGTTGCCGCCGCCACGCAGCGATTGGACGACCTGCTGGCCCTCACCAACGAGCGCAGCACGGCCGCGGCGGTGATGGCGGACAGGACCTACACCGTTGCGCAAAGATTGACTTGGCTGGCAGTTCTTTTTGCCGCCGGGTGTCTTGGTGGGCTTGTCGCCTGGATACGCCACAATGTCAGCAAGCCGATCCTCGCCGTGACCGAGGCGATGCGTTGCTTGGCGCAGGGCGAGCGCCGTTCGAGTCTCATTGCGCTGAAAAGGGATCGGCAGGACGAGGTTGGAGTGCTGTTCTCGGCCTTTGCCGGCTACCGGGCCAGCCTGGAGCGCAGCGATGCCTTGGCCCGAGAAGCCGAGCTGGAGCGGCAGCAATTGGCCGCGGCCGCCGCCAATATGCCCGTAGGGCTTTGCATGTTCGATGCGGAGAGGCGGCTGGTTCTGTGCAACCAAAGCTACGCCGATCTCTACCATGTGCCGGAGCCCCTGACTCGTCCCGGCACGCCGTGGATCGATTTGATGCGGTTCCGGATCGCGGCGGGCCTCTATGCCGGCCATGACCCGGAAAAGTATGTGCAGCAGCTGACGGAGACCATCGATCGCGCAGAGCGGACGGTGAGCCTGGTGGAACTCAGGGACGGACGCACCATCGACCTCATCCATCAGCCACTGCCGGGCGGCGGGTGGCTTGCCACTCACCATGACGTGACCGACTTGCGGCGGAGCGAAGCCAAGATTTCATACATGGCGCGCCACGACGGACTTACCGAGCTTCCAAATCGCATATTGTTCCGCGAACGCGCCGAGGAGGCTTTGGTCGAGATGCGGCGTGATGGTAGCAAGATTGCTTTCCACTGCCTCGATCTCGATCATTTCAAGATGGTCAACGACACGCTGGGGCACCCGGTTGGCGACGCCTTGCTGAAGGAGGTCGCCGCCAGACTGAAACAGGTGGCCCGTGAAGGCGACACCGTGGCAAGGCTCGGCGGCGATGAGTTCGTGATCATTCAAACCGCGGTTGATCAGCCGGTCGAGGCGACAGCTCTTGCCCAACGGGTCATTGATGGGCTGAGCGCACCTTATGTCGTCGATGGCCACGGGGTTATGATCAGCGCCAGCATCGGCATCTCGATCGCGCCGGACGATGGCATTGACGCCGACCAACTTCTCAAGACCGGCGACATGGCGCTCTACCGGGCGAAGGCGGAAGGCCGCGGAACCTACAGGTTCTTCGAACCGGAAATGGATGCGCGCATGCAGGCGCGGCGGTTTCTCGAACTCGACCTGCGCGAAGCGGTGGTGCGGCAGCAGTTCGAAATCTACTACCAACCGCTCCTCAATCTCGACCGCGGCGAGGTCAGCTGCTTCGAGGCGCTGCTGCGCTGGCATCACCCGACGCGCGGCATCGTATCCCCGGGAGAATTCATCCCGCTGGCCGAGGACATCGGCCTCATCGTCCCGATCGGTGAATGGGTTATCAAGCAAGCCTGTCTCGACGCGGCAAGCTGGCCCGGTAGCATCAAGGTCGCCGTCAATCTGTGCCCGGCGCAATTTCGCAACGCGCGCTTGCTCTCCACCATCGTCGAGGCATTGGATATCTCGGGACTGCCCCCCAGCCGGCTTGAGCTTGAGATCACCGAGACAGTGCTGC
Source organism: Mesorhizobium sp. M2A.F.Ca.ET.037.01.1.1 (assembly GCF_003998075.1). NCBI lineage: Bacteria > Pseudomonadati > Pseudomonadota > Alphaproteobacteria > Hyphomicrobiales > Phyllobacteriaceae > Mesorhizobium > Mesorhizobium sp. M2A.F.Ca.ET.037.01.1.1. Next base: position 28,419 of record NZ_RZSA01000005.1, read on the forward strand.
TGGCCATCAGCCAGGCGACTCTCTCGATGCTGCAACATATCCACATGCTCGGCGTTCATATCGCGATGGACGACTTCGGAACCGGATATTCGAGCTTGAGCTATCTGCGCTCGTTCCCATTCGACAAGATCAAGATCGATCAATCCTTCATCACGGACGCCGGAGATATCGACAGTTCCGTCGCCATCATTCGAGCGGTCACGAGCCTCGGCAACAGCCTCGGGATGCAGACCACCGCCGAGGGCGTCGAGACCGTGGAGCAGCTGGAACGGGTCCGAAGAGAAGGCTGCACCGAGGCGCAGGGCTTCCTGCTCAGCCGCCCGCTGCCCGCGCGGGACATCCCCGCGATGCTGGAGCGGACCCGCGCCGTGGTGGCGGGCGAGATCATTGAGACCGAACCCGAAACGTCAGGCGAGCGAGACACGGACAAGCCGGGCAGGCGTCGCAGTAGGGCGTCTGTCCCCGCCTAACCGGGATGCAAGCGAAAAACAGTGCCAACGAACATGAGTTTGCCGGCCTAGTTCAGGCCGCCACTCGGATCATGTCGATAGCGGGTGTGTAGGTCGGCGCGGCTCGAAATTAGGTGTGCTGAGCGCCGGTCAAAGTGGGATTAGCTTGTCATATCGATTATGGGATCCAGGTTGAACCCGACTTGCAGGACTCTGCTCGTAACCGAGCAGATCAACCTCACATTCGGTCGCTGCTCTTCACGGCTGCACCAACATCCCGCCTACGGCCGCTGGGCTCGGGCGACGAGACCATTCTGAGTGAGCGGCGTTTTATATACCCGTTCGGTCGTCAGTACCTTGCGTTCACGACAGATACGCCGGCGATCCTCCTGCTCCGGTGTTGGCTCTTTGACCATTGCACATATGCGCGGTTCGCCTCGCTTGAAGGCAAGGAGAGACGAGCGTTTCACCATCGATCTTATCGGTTTTGGCTCGGCGACTGCGACGAGACACTGCGATAGAAGCGGGATCAACGACGTAGCTCTCGATCCCCGCCTTGCTCAGAACCCGATGGATCCAGGAGCCATCGAGCCCGGCTTCCTGGATAGCGACGACGGGGAAGTCTGGCCCCATGCGTGCTCTTGCCTTCTCTCGCACGCTATCGAAGCGACGGAACAAGGCGGATAAATCACCACTGGGGACACTGTGTTTCGACAACTTCTCGCCGCCACCTGGCGACAACGACGAGATCAGCCAGGTTGAACGGCTGAGCTCCAGCGATACGAAGATTGCGCCCAGACCAGTCCGGATAGCAGTCAGAGTTTCGGATCGGTCGGCCACTACATGCATGGTGTTCCTCCGCGGGGTGTTTGTTAGCAGCGTCACTCTGCCAGAGCACGCGCCGCTATCCATCCGTCGCCATGGGATCTGGTGATTGTTCATGTCGCCGATTCCCGCGAAGGAACGCCACCATGACCAAGATTGAAAGTAAGACCGCCAGCGCTGCCGTCAAAGACATTCTGCTTTCAGACCCGGACGGACTTCACGAAATGATCCGTGCGGTGATGCAGGAGGTGCTCGAGGCCGAGATGGACGACGGTGGAGGAGACCATCGAGCGCACGCTGACCTTCTTTTGCCTGCCGCGCCAGCATCACAAGCATCTCAAGAGCACCAACATGCTTGAACGGCTCAATGAGGAAATCCGCCGGCGCACCTATGTCGTGCGCATCTTCCCCAACGCCGAAAGCTGCCTGCGCCTCGTCAGGGCGCCGGCTGTCGAAACCAACGAAAACTGGATGGAGGCCCTACATCAACATTGACGACCTGCGCGAGCACAAGAAGCTCGCTCTACGCCAAGCCGCATGACCAGCATCGTGGCCGCCCCATTTTGCAGAACTTGACGCACACAACCGCCACTTCGAGTTTACCGACCGCACCGAGTCATCCACGCAAAGACCTGCGCAGCGTCAGCTTCAGAGCTTGGTCCCACCGGCTGAACGCCAAAAAAGCGGATCTTGGCCATCGGAAGCGCCCTCAACCGACTGAGAGGTTTCGGCTTATGCGATGCGACTGGCAGTCCTGCGCTCCGGGGACAAGGCCGTGGCGGCAGAAGATCCCCTGGACATCAGGCGATGTCCGGAAGGCAGCATCGTAGTAACGGTTTTTACGCCGCTCGCGGCACGCGCGAGGTGAACGTCGCCCGGGTGACCGACACGCTGGTGCCGTCAATATCGCTGATAATCTCCACCCTGGCCTCCAGTTGTTTCACCAGTGCTTCGACGATGGCTGTTCCAAGTCCGGTAGCCGGTACGTCGTTGGCGATCTTGCCGACGCCATTGTCCGAAACCGTCAGTTTCCAGTCACTGCCCGCGGTCTCGTAGCTCACCTGGATGCGAGCGCCGGTTCTCTTCTTGGGGAAAGCATATTTGATGGCGTTGAGCACGAGTTCGGTGACAATTAGTCCCAGACTGACTGCCCTTTGCGAATCTATCCTGCCGCCTTCGGCCATTACGGTGACCGTGATCGGCTGGGCTTCGCCGACCATCGACGAGGCGAGGCTGCTGCACAATTTCGGTAGGTAAGAGCCGACATCGATCTCGTCGACGCCGGCGGAGGTGTGGAGATGGCGTTGCACCTCGGCCACGGACAGAACGCGCTGATGGGCGTCCTTGAGATGCTGGCGCGTCTCTTCCGACGTCACCGAGCGTGCCTTCAGCAACAGGATCGAGGCAATGATCTGCAGGCTGTTGGCAACCCGATGCTCCATCTCGCGCAGCAGGACGTCTTTCTGCCGAAGCAGGTCTTCGGTGCGACCGAGCAGTTCTTCCTTCTCCCGCTCGATGATACGACGGGCCGTTATGTCATTGAAGGCGAGAAGGATGGTGATGGCCGAACTATGGTCGTAAAGCACCTTGCGGGCATTGAGCAGCATGGTGCGACGGCCGATCCGCGTTCCTGAGCCATGCTTGCCTCCCTCTATCCCTTGATCTGGATCTTCTTCGGCCGATCCGCCTCCGGCCGGTGCAACTCGACTTCGAGCAGCCCGTTGGCGAAACGCGCCTCGACCCGTTCCGGGTCGACGCGGAATGGCAATTGCACTGTCCGGGAGAAGGTCCCATAGGCGCGCTCACGGCGGTGCCAGACGGATTTCTCGTCCTCCGTTCGAGGCTCGCGCGGTCCCTTCAATGTCAGAATGTTCTCGCGCACCGTGAGGCCGATTTCGTCAGG
>NZ_RZSA01000600.1:0-4197 GCF_003998075.1 Mesorhizobium sp. M2A.F.Ca.ET.037.01.1.1
GCGGTGGCGCTGTCCGCCGATATCGGCAAGCGGCCGAAGCGTATTCTTTTCGACGGCGAGCCCCTGGTGCTGTTCCGCTCGACGCAAGGTGTCGCCGCGTTGTTCGACCGCTGCCCGCACCGGCTGGTCGAGCTGTCGACCGGCAAGGTGGTCGGCGGCGAGATCGAATGCCCTTATCACGGCTGGCGTTATGACGGCGAGGGACGCTGCACGGCGATCCCCGGCCATGTCGGCGCCATGCCGCATTACCGGGTCCGCCGCTACGCCGCGATCGAGCGCGACGGGGTGGTCTTCATCTCGTCCGGCACGCCCAAGGACGAGCCTTACCTGCATTGCATGCAAGGCAAGGATATCATCCTGCGGCGGGTGCGCTCGTCGACCCAGTCGACGGTGATCGATGCGGCGGAAAACATCCTCGACGCCACCCATACCCATTTCACCCATAAGGGCCTGCTGCGCGGCCTCACCTCGAAACGCCATCTGGTGCGGGTCGAGGTGACGGGCGGCGAGGGCTGGGTCGAGGCGAGCTACACCGGCGAGGAACGCCAGCAGGGCCTGATCAGTCGGCTGCTGGAAGGCGAGCGCGCCAAGACCATTGGCCGCTTCCGCCATCCCGGCATCGCCGAGCTTGAATATTGGGGCAAGGACGGGCTGGTTCTGGCCACCACCTTCCATCTGCGCCAGGCCGACGAGCGCACCGTCGAGGGTGTCGGCTGGTTGATCGGCCGGCGCCAGGGCCTGCTCGGCGAGCTGAAGGCGCTTGCCTTCAAACCATTATTCAATGTCGCACTTCAGCAAGACCGCCGGGTGCTGAAATCGGCGAGCGACAATGCCCGTTTCGTGCCGCAGGCCGTGCCAGTGATCGGGCCCCTGGATTTCCTGCGTCGCGATATCGCCGCGATCATGGAGGGGAAGATGCCGCCGGCGGCGAGCGGGCCGAAAGTGCATGAGATCGAGCTGTGAATTAAAGTTCACGCATCTTGATCTGAGCGTCTGCGTGAATTATAGTTCACACATGATCGAGGTCCGGCAGACGGCCGATTTCACCAACTGGCTGGACGGACTTCGCGACGCTGCGGCTCGCCTGCGCATCGCTGCCCGCATTCGTCGGGTCGAAATCGGCAACATCGGTGATGTCAAATATTTCGATGGCATCGGCGAACTTCGGATCGACCATGGCCCAGGTTACCGGCTCTACTTTGTGAAGATCGGAAACGCCGTGATCATCCTGCTCTGTGGCGGCGACAAGTCCAGCCAAAGGCGCGACATCGCCAAGGCGAAACAAATGGCAAAGGAGATATGACGATGCCTCTCGAAACCACTCGCTTCGACATCCTCGATTACCTGAAAACCCCGGAGGATCGCTTGGCCTACATCGAGGCTGCCTTCGAGGATGGTGATCCTGCGCTCATCACGCATGCGTTGGGCGATGTAGCGCGCTCCATAGGCATGACGGCTGTGGCGAAAGAAGCTGGCGTCACGCGTGAGGCGCTCTACAAGGCATTGAGCGAAAAGGGCGACCCTCGCCTCAGCACACTGCTGGGTGTCACCAAGGCGCTTGGTCTGCAACTTGACGTGAAACCTATCGGCCCTGGCTCGCTCGGGGCATGAGCATATCAGCCCGGCCCGTTCCACTCGATATCCCGCGTCGACGCCGCCTGCAGGCTGATCCGCTCACGCCACGCCATCCCGGCGATCTCCGCCAGCGCCGGCCATTGCGCCCTGACCGGGGCTGAATCGCCCGGCCAATCGAGCAGTTCCTGGCCTTCGCGTATCGCCTTGCGGAAGCGGGCGAGCCCACCTGAACGAAGCGCCACCGGCAATCCATAGATCCACATCGCGAGCCGCACCGTTTGCGGCAATGTGACGTCCGGCCTGACTTCCGGACCGTCGCCAAGCACAGCAGCGGCAAACCGCGCCGGATCGCGGAAGAAATGCAGGCCGCTGACCGCCCGCGGATTGCATTCGAGCGGCAGCACGCGGCCCCCCGGCTCGCGCATCAGGTCGAAGGAGATCTGCCCGGTCCAGGTCGTGCCCGCGACGATGCGCTCGACCAGATCGCGTGCAGCCTCGTCCTCGACCCGCTCGAAGAAGATGCCGGCGCCCTTGCCGGCGCGATAGGGAGAACGGTAGAGCGTCAGCGCCTTGAGCCGTCCCTCGCGCGCCACCGCATAGGCGCTGATCTCCTCGCCCTCGACGAAACGCTGCGCCACCCAGGGCATGGCAGGGGAGGGCGCGATCGCATCGAGGAAATCCGGTGTCGGTCGCAGCAGGACATGGCTGGCGAAGCGCGACCAGACCGGCTTGAACACCAGGTCGCGCGAGTGGCCGCGCACCGACTCCAGATCGTCGCGGGAATTGAGAAGCGTCGTCTCCGGCACCGCCAGGCCAAGCTGTTCGGCCAGCCGGATGAAGCTGTGCTTGTTGTGAACCTGCGCCAGCAACCTGATGTCGGGGGCGAACAATTTTGCCGGCATGGTCCTGCCGCGCCAGGCCAGCGCAAGGTGAAAGACTTCCTCGCAGGTCGGGATGACCAGTTGGACGTTTTCGGCTCTTGTCAGCGCTTCCACCGCATTCGCATAGGCCTGCGGCTCGAAGCGCGGCGGCGGCAGTCGATGATAGCGCGCGCAGGCCCTGCTCGCCGCCGCGACCGGCCGCGCCGGCGTGTCGGCCAGGATCACCCCGCGCCCGGCGCCGTGGACAAGGCGCGCCAGATGCAGCGCCGCCGGCGCGCGCGCGCCGGTTATCAGGATCGTTCCGTCAGCCCCCGGCATCGGTCACGCGGTCGTTTCAGCCGCGACGACCGTTGCGCGAAATCGCCGTGCTTGGCAATCGCGCTACTTCAAGTCGAGCTGCGTCCGCGACTACAGCCCCGCCTTGAATCGTTTCACCTTCTTGCTGGCATAGTCGCCATTGCGCAGGTCCGATTTGCCGCGGCGGTCCCTGAACTCATACCAGTCTCCGCTCGGAGATCTACGCTGGTAGATCACCTTGCCGGCCTGGCGATGCTCGAAGCAGCTCAAGGAGGTCTTGGCGCCCCATGAACCGCGCCAGGTAGCCCGGAAACACAGTTTGCCGCTGCCGGGCATGAACCAGATACCCTCGCCGTCGCTAGGCTTGTCCTCAGTGGACCAGGCCGTAAACTGCCGCTTGCTAACCGCAAAAAACGCGGCGCCATGGTTGCCCCAACGCCAGGAACGGTTCTTGTAGAGCTGATAGATGCCTTCTTCGGAGACGGCGGTGGCCTTCGCCGCCTTGTCGCCGATCCTGTTCGCGGCCTTGGCCATTGCGGCGTCCTGCAGGCCGATAACAAAAACGGAGCAGACCAGCGCCGCTCCGACAAACTTCCCCACTGCGCTTTTCACGATTTTACTCCGCCAACTGATTTACGCATACGCTTCACGCGCCGCCGAGCAGCTCGGCGGCAACCCCACTTCAACACCTTTAGCCGGAGCCCGTCCCGGTCTGGCCGGGACGAGCATGATCACGTCTCTTATGGCAAGACGTGCTGGGTCACCCGCCAGTCGGGCAGGCCATAGCCGCCCAGCCACGGCCAGACTTCCTTCTGGTTGAAGTAGACGACCGAGGTAAGGGCCGGAAACTCCGCATAGGACTTGCGCGAGTCGTCGGCCCATTTCGACACGTAGTCCTGCTTTCCGACATAGCCGAGTTCAGCCACGATAACCGGCTTGTTGAATTTCGCGACACGGTCATAGCCTGGCTTCAGCGTCTCTTCAAACGTCCGGTCGCGGCCGACCTCGTCATTGTCCTTCTTCTGCAGGCCGAACACCGAAAGGCCGATGACGTCGACATAGTTGTCGCCGGGATAGTATTTTTCCAGGCCTTCGACGCCCTTGGGCGACCACATGTATTTTGCCGCCGGCGCGGCCTTGCGGCAGACGTCCACCTCGCGCTTGTAGGCGGCGATCCAGTCCTTCGGCGCCCAGTTTGCCCAGGTGAAGCGGCCGTTGGTGTCTTCCATTTCCTGCGCCCAGCGGATGGTGACCGGGCTCTTCATCTGTCCGACGAGGTTGCAGATCGCCTGCATGTTGGCGTCGTACTTGCCGCTCAATATGCCATTCTTCAGCTCGGGCGGCGTGATGCGCCAGTCCTTCGACCATGTCCAAGGCTCGATGGTGATCAGCAGCGAACGGCCGCGCTGCTGATCACCATCGAGCCTTGGACATGGTCGAAGGA
>NZ_RZSA01000601.1:0-4186 GCF_003998075.1 Mesorhizobium sp. M2A.F.Ca.ET.037.01.1.1
ATGCGCAGGACTGGGAGCTGGCGCGCAGCTATTTTGCCGACCGCGTCACCGCCGATTTCAGCAGCCTCTCCGGCCAGCCCGCGGCCAACATCGCCTCCGACGACCTGATCGGCGCCTGGGCGGGCAATCTCAAGGGCAGCAAGACCAGCCTGCATCTGCGCACCAACCATCAGGTCGTGCTCGAGGCCGATGCCGCGACCGTCCATTCCAACGGCTATGCCTGGAACCGGATGGAAGGCAATGGCGACCCGCTCTGGGAGGTCTGGGGCACCTATGAGCATCATTTGACCCGCTCGGCTGCCGGCTGGAAGGTCGACGGCTTTACCTTCCGCATGACGCATGAGCGCGGCAATCCCTGGGTCAAGGCGACCCCCGGCCAGTGACCGGCAGCAAGTCAGTTCAGAATCGGAAGACCACCATGAGCATGACCTATTACACGCTTGGCAACAGCGGGCTGCGCGTCAGCCGGCTGGCGCTCGGCACCATGACCTTCGGCACCGAATGGGGCTGGGGCGCGGACAGGGACGCCGCCCGCGCGATGTTCGACGCCTATGTCGAAGCGGGGGGCAACTTCTTCGATACGGCCGATCTCTATACCGGCGGCACACCCGAGACCTGGCTCGGCGAATTCGTCGCCGAGCGCGGCCTGCGTGACAAGGCTGTGATCGCCACAAAATTCACCATGAATTCCGAAGCCGGCAATCCGAATGCCGGCGGCAATGGCCGCAAGAACATCATGCGCGCTGTGGACGCCTCGCTGAAGCGGCTCGGTACCGACTATATCGACCTTTACCTTCTGCATGTCTGGGATCGCATCACTCCGGCCGAGGAGGTGCTGCGCACGCTTGACGATCTTGTACGCGCCGGCAAGGTGCGCCATATCGGCCTCTCCGACGTGCCGGCCTGGTATGCCGGCCGCGCCCAGGCGATCGCCGAATTGCGCGGCTACGAGCCGGTCTCGGCGCTGCAGCTCGAATACTCGCTGGCCGAGCGCGCCATCGAACATGAATATGTGCCTTTCGCCACCCGTCATGGCGCGGGCATCATGGTGTGGAGCCCTTTGGCCAGCGGGCTGCTCAGCGGCAAATACAGGCCGACGCAAGCCGGGAATGCAGGCCGGCTCGACGGCTTCCGCAACACCACACATCCCGGCTTCCAGAAGTTCAGCGACCGCAACTGGGCGATCGTGGCGGAGCTCGAGAAGGTGGCGGCCGAGCTTAGCCGCAGCATGGCGCAGGTCGCGCTCAACTGGGTGGCGACCCAGCCAGGCATCGGCCTCCGTAATCCTTGGAGCGACGAGGCTCGAGCAGCTCGAGGACAATCTTGGCGCGCTCGATTTTTCGATTCCCGCCGAGCTTCGCAAGCGGCTGGAAGAGGTCAGTGCCATGCCGACGCCGTTCCCGCATTCCTATTTCGGCTCCGAGATCCAGGTGCGGGTGACCGGTGGCGCGGTGACTGGCGACAAGCCGGCAGGCTATTGCCCTCCCGTCATCATCGAAGGCGAAGCGGTCAGCATCTCAAGCGACTGATCGAAAAAGGGCAACTGTTCGAAAGGCGGCAACTGACCGAAAAAGCCTGGAATTTTGCACGAGGGCGCGGCGTGACATCGCCGCGCCCTTCGTGTATCGGGTCAACCCGTCATGACAGCATCGCCGGATGAAGCGGGGGCGGTTTTGCCTCCAAAATTGCCGCGCCGAGATTTGCGAGGATCAAGATGACGGATAAGCCCCTCTATCGACGTGTCGTGCTAAAGGCTTCCGGCGAAGCGTTGATGGGCGAGCAGCATTTCGGCATCGACGTCTCGGTGGTCGACCGCATCGCCGCCGACATTGCCGAGGCGCGCGCGCTGGGCGTCGAAGTGGGCGTCGTCATCGGCGGCGGCAACATCTTCCGCGGCGTCGCCGTCGCCTCGAAGGGCGGCGACCGCGTCACCGGCGACCACATGGGCATGCTCGCCACCGTCATCAACTCGCTGGCGCTGCGCACCTCGCTGAACAAGATCGGCGTCGACGCCGTCGTGCTGTCGGCGATCGCCATGCCCGAACTCTGCGAGAGCTTTTCCCAGCGCCAGGCGACCGCCTATATGAACCAGGGCAAGGTGGTGATCTTCGCCGGCGGCACCGGCAATCCGTTCTTCACCACCGATTCGGCCGCGGCCCTTCGCGCCGCCGAGATCGGCGCCGATGCGCTGTTCAAGGGCACGCAGGTCGACGGGGTCTATTCGGCCGATCCCAAGAAGGACTCCAACGCTGTCCGCTTCGACCGCATCAGCCACGCCGAAGTCATCAAACGCGGGCTTGCGATCATGGATACCGCCGCGATTGCACTTGCGCGCGAAAACAACATTCCGATAATCGTCTATTCAATCCACGAAAAAGGTGGTTTCGGCGATATTCTGAGGGGCGGCGGCCATTGCACGGTCGTCACGGACAAGTAACAGGCCTCGGAATCCGTTAGGCGACTGCGGAACCGCGAACCGAATGACGATAGAAACAGTGAACCCGGCGAACGGGTCGAGGAGATGATCATGAGTGGCGAGTACGAAGACCTGAAGCGACGCATGGATGGGGCGATCGCCGCTTTCAAGCACGATCTGGCTTCGCTGCGCACCGGCCGCGCCTCCAGCAACCTGCTCGACGCCGTCCAGGTGCAGGCCTACGGCACGGCGATGCCGATCAACCAGGTGGCCAACGTGTCCGTTCCGGAGCCGCGCATGATTTCGGTGTCGGTCTGGGACAAGTCGATGGTCAGCGCGGTGGACCGCGCCATCCGCGAGGCCAATCTGGGCTTCAACCCGATCGTCGACGGCACCACGCTCCGGATTCCGCTGCCCGAGCTCAATGAGCAGCGCCGCAAGGAGCTGGTCAAGATCTCGCATGGCTACGCCGAGAACGCGCGCGTCGCGGTGCGCCATGTCCGCCGCGACGGCATGGATTTCCTCAAGAAGGCTGAGAAGGACGGCACCATCAGCGAGGACGATCAGCGCAAGCGCTCCGACCAGGTGCAGAAGCTGACCGACGAGATGATCAGCACGATCGATCACCTGCTTTCCGATAAGGAAGCTGAAATCATGCAGGTTTAGGGTCGGGTTTTCCGGCTCGAAAGCGAGATTATGGCAACGCCCGCGCATGTCGCGATCATCATGGATGGAAACGGACGCTGGGCCAAGGCGCGCGGTCTGCCGCGCCTTGCCGGCCACCGGGCGGGCGTAGAGGCCCTGCGCAAGACAGTGCGCGCCGCGCCCGATCTCGGCATCTCCTACCTGACTGTCTACGCCTTTTCCTCGGAAAACTGGTCGCGGCCGAAATCCGAAGTCAGCGACCTCATGGGTCTGTTGAAGCTGTTCATCCGCCGCGACCTTGCCGAACTGCATCAGAACGGCGTGCGGGTGAGGATAATTGGCGACAAGCAAGGGCTGCAGCCCGACATCAGGGGCCTGCTGCAGGAGGCCGAATCGCTGACCGCCGGCAACGAGGCGCTGACGCTGGTGATCGCCTTCAACTATGGCGGCCGCGACGAGATCGTGCGCACCGCTCGCAAGCTGGCGGATGCCGTCGCGCGCGGCGACATCGCGAGCGACGCGATCACGGCGGAGAGCTTTGCTGCTTCGCTCGACACGCAGGGCATTCCTGATCCTGAACTTGTGATCCGGACGAGCGGCGAGCTCAGGCTGTCGAATTTTCTCCTGTGGCAGGCTGCCTATAGCGAGCTTGTCTTCCTGCCTTGCTATTGGCCGGATTTCAGCCGCGAACATCTGGCCGATGCCTTGCGCGACTTTGCCGGCCGCGAACGGCGCTTCGGCGGGCTCGCCGCCCGCGATGTCGCGCTTTAGGCGACGCCACGCATGAGCAACCTCCAGCAGCGCGTCATCTCGGCAATCGTGATGGCAGCGCTGACGCTTGCGCTCACCTGGCTCGGGGGATTGCCGTTCCGGCTGTTCTGCGGGGCAATCGCGGCGTTGATCTTCTATGAATGGACGCGCATGGCGCGCGCCGGCAACGGCGCTGCGCTCGGCTTCCTGCCGGAAGCGCTGATTCTGATCTTCATCGTCGCGCTGATTGCCGGCGTGCCGGCCTTGTGGCTGTTGCTGTTGATCGCGATCCTGGTGGCGCTCGCAGCCGTCGCCGCCCGGATCAGGAGTGCGGCGCGGTGGGAAGCCTCCGGGGTGGCCTACGCGGCACTATCC
>NZ_RZSA01000602.1:0-4173 GCF_003998075.1 Mesorhizobium sp. M2A.F.Ca.ET.037.01.1.1
TCCTCAAGGCGGTCTCGCTCTACCGCGGCGAGGACCGCACGATCGACTATCTGGTGCTGCCGAAAACGCTGGTGCAGCCGATCGAGGCGCCGTCCGCCAGCGCCCTCAACGCCTATTTCGACGCCAACAAGAAGAACTACGCCGCGCCGGAATACCGCAAGTTCTCCTATGTCCGGCTGGAACCGCAGGACATCGCGGATCCGTCCGCGGTGACCGACCAGCAGGTCAGCGACGACTATAAGAAGAATGTCGCGCGCTACACGACGCCCGAGATGCGCACCATCGAGCAGCTGGTGTTCAAGACGCCGGACGCGGCCAAGGCGGCTTTGGATTCGCTGAAGGCTGGCGCCACCTTCGACAAGCTCGTCACCGCCGAAGGCAAGACGCAGGCCGACACGCTGCTCGGCACGCTGTCCAGGGACAAGATCGCCGACAAGGCGGTTGCCGACGCGGCCTTCTCGCTCAATGCCAACGAGGTAAGCCAGGTCGTCCAGGGCGCCTTCGGTCCCGTGCTCCTGCGCGTCACGGAGATCAAGCCGCAGGTCGTGAAGCCGCTTTCGGAAGTGTCCGACCAGATCCGCAAGGACCTGGCGCTCGGCGAGGCAAGCCGCATCCTGCTCGACGTGCATGACAGCTACGAGGACACCCGCGCCTCGGGCGCCTCGCTTGCCCAGGCCGCCGACAAGCTGAAGCTCAAGGTCGTCACCATTGACGCTATCGACCGCACCGGCCAGCGGCCGGACGGCACCGTAGTCAACGACCTGCCGCAATCGGCCGATCTCATCAAGGCGGTGTTCGCGGCCGAGCCCAATACCGAGAATGAAGGCCTGACGACCGCCGACAACGGTTTCGTCTTCTACGAGGTGCAGTCGGTCACGCCGGCGCGCGACCGCACGCTGGATGAGGTCCGCAAGAAGGTCGTGGCCGACTGGACGGAAGCCGAGACCGACAAGCGGCTCAACGCGAAGGCGCAGGAGCTCGAGAAGCGCCTCAAGGCCGGCACCACGCTCGACGTCATCGCCGGCGAGCTCAAGCTCGACAAACAGACCAAGCGCGGCTTGAAGCGCGAAGCCGACGATGCCGATTTCGGCAAGGAGGGTGCCGCCGCCATGTTCGGAGTCGGCGAAGGCGGCACCGGCCTGATCCCCTCGCCCACCGGCGACGGCCAGATCCTGTTCAAGGTCGCCGAGGTCTTCGAGCCGGCTGGCGCCGACGGCAGCACGGTGCCGGACGAGGCGCAGAAATCCTTCGGCGCCGGCATGTCCGACGACCTGCTCGACCAGCTGGTGGCGCAACTGCAGTCGCAATATGACGTTCGCATCGATCCGAACGCCGTTTCGCAAGCACAGACACGATGAGCGCGCTGAAGACACATATCGCCAAGGTCGCCACCGGCACCGCGCTTTCCTTCGAGGAAGCCCGCGAGGCGTTCGACATCATCATGTCGGGCGACGCGACGCCCGGCCAGATCGGCGGCTTCCTGATGGCGCTGCGCGTGCGCGGCGAGACCGTGGGCGAGATATCCGGCGCGGTCGCCACGATGCGCGCCAAGATGCTGCGTGTCGAGGCGCCGCAGGGCGCCATCGACATCGTCGGCACCGGCGGCGACAATTCGCACTCGGTCAACATCTCGACCGCTTCGGCCTTCGTCATCGCCGCCGCCGGGGTGCCGGTCGCCAAGCACGGGAATCGCGGCCTGTCCTCGCTGACCGGCTCCGCCGATGTGCTGACGGCGCTGGGCGTCAGAATAGATATCTCGCCGGAAATGATCGGCCGCTGCATCCATGAGGCCGGCGTCGGCTTCATGTTCGCGCCGGCGCATCATCCGGCGATGAAGCATGTCGGGCCGACCCGGGTCGAGCTCGGTACGCGCACCATCTTCAATCTGCTCGGACCGCTGTCGAACCCCGCCGGCGTCAGCCGCCAGATGGTCGGCGTCTTCCTGCCGGAATGGATCATGCCGGTGGCCGAGACGCTGAAGGCGCTGGGCGCCGAGCACGCCTGGGTCGTCCATGGCGATGGCTATGACGAGATCACGACCACGGGCGAGACGCAGGTTGCGGAGCTTGCCGGCGGCGAGATCCGCACCTTCGCCCTGACGCCGGAAGCCGTCGGGCTGAAGCGGCACACCAAGGAAGAGCTACGCGGCGGCGACGCGGCCTACAACGCCAGGCAACTGCGCGATATGTTGGGTGGCGCCGCCGGCGCCTATCGCGACACGGTGCTGATGAACGCCGGCGCCGGTCTGGTTGTGGCCGGCAAGGCGACGACGCTTGCCGACGGCATCGCGGCGGCGGCGCAAGCGATCGACAGTGGCCGCGCCCTCGCGGTGCTGGACAAGCTCGTCGAGATTTCGAACGGATAAGGCCTTGTCGGACATCCTGCGCAAGATCGAAGCCTATAAGCGCGAAGAGATCGCGGCGGCGAAGGCGAAGATACCGCTGGCCGAGCTCAAGGCGCGCGCAAAGGATGCCGGTGGGACGCGCGGTTTTTTGGCGGCGCTCGAGGCGAAGCGAACAGCGGGGAGCTTCGCGCTGATCGCCGAAATCAAGAAGGCCAGCCCTTCCAAGGGGTTGATCCGTGCCGATTTCGACCCCCCGTCATTGGCGCAGGCCTATCAGCAAGGTGGCGCCGCGTGCCTTTCGGTGCTGACCGACGCACCGTCTTTCCAGGGCGCTCCGGAATTCCTGACGGCCGCGCGCGCAGCGGTGCGCCTGCCGGCCCTGCGCAAGGATTTTCTGTTCGATCCCTATCAGGTCCACGAAGCACGCGCCTGGGGCGCCGATGCGATCCTCATCATCATGGCGAGCGTCGACGACGCGCTGGCCAGCGAGCTTGAAGCGACCGCCTTCGAACTCGGCATGGACGCACTGATTGAGGTGCATGATGAGAATGAAATGCAGCGCGCGCTTACTTTGTCTTCGCGGCTGATCGGCATCAACAACCGTGATCTCAGAACCTTCCAGACCAGCCTCGACGTTTCGGAGCGCCTGGCCGCCATGGTGCCGGCGGATCGGCTGCTGGTCAGCGAGAGCGGCATCTTCACGCATCAGGATTGCCGCCGGTTGGAGAAGAGCAAGATCGGTACTCTCCTCGTCGGCGAGAGCCTGATGCGGCAGGCGGACGTAGCTGCCGCGACCAAGCTTCTGCTGACAGGCAAGGCAGCGGCCGAGGCGGTTTGAGAATGCCCGCCCTCACCCATCTCGGCGCCAAGGGCGAAGCCAACATGGTCGATGTCGGCGACAAGGCCGAGACGACCCGCACGGCAATCGCCGAGGGCTTTGTCTCGATGCGGCCCGAAACGCTGGAGATGATTCTGGCCGGCGACGCCAAGAAAGGCGATGTGCTGGGCACCGCCCGCATCGCCGGGATCATGTCAGCGAAGAAGACGCATGAGCTGATCCCGCTTTGCCATCCGCTGCTTCTGACCAAAGTGGCCGTCGAGATCGAGCCGGACCATTCGCTGCCCGGCCTCAAGGTGACAGCGCTCGCCCGCGTCACCGGCAAGACCGGCGTGGAGATGGAAGCGCTGACCGCCGCCTCGGTCGCCTGCCTCACCATCTACGACATGGCCAAGGCGGTGGATCGCGGCATGGTGATTTCCGGTGTCCGGCTGGTCGAGAAGACCGGCGGCAAATCCGGTGACTACAAGGCGGATGCCTGATGGCGCTGGTACCGGTCGCCGAAGCGCTCGCGCGCCTGCTCGACGGCGCAGCGCCTTTGCCGGGCGAAAGCATTCCGCTGGCGGACGCGGCCGGGCGGGTCCTGGCGGAACCGGTTGTGGCGCTGCGCACGCAGCCGCCCTTCAACGCCTCCGCGATGGATGGTTATGCCGCGCGTTCCGCCGACGTCGCTTCAGCGCCAGCGCAATTGGAAGTGATAGGCATGGCGCCTGCCGGGCGCGGTTTCTCCGGAACCGTCGGCAAAGGCCAGGCCGTGCGCATCTTCACCGGCGCGCCGCTGCCTGAAGGCGCCGACACCATCGTCATCCAGGAAAACGTCCGCGACCTCGGCAATGGCAGGATCGAGGTGACGGAGCCGACCGCGCAAGCACGCAATGTCCGGCGCCGCGGGCTCGACTTCAGCGAGGGCGACGTGCTGCTCGGAAATGGTCGCGTGCTCGACGCGGCGGCCCTTTCGCTGGCGGCTTCTGCCAACCACCCTGCCTTGAAT
>NZ_RZSA01000603.1:0-4172 GCF_003998075.1 Mesorhizobium sp. M2A.F.Ca.ET.037.01.1.1
GTCGAGGACCGCGCCAAGGTCGAGATCCAGGCGACCGCGGTCATACCTGACTGACTACTGACGCAGCCCGGCCTGCTTCAGGAGCGGCAGAACGCGATCGCAGAAATAGGGCAGCTCCTGCATGTAGTTGACGAAGGACAGCGCGATGCCCTGATAGCCATGCGCGGCGATGGAAGCCATGTCGGCGGCGATCGTTTCAGGGGTGCCGATCAGCGGGTAGGTTCCGGCGCCGCCGGCGAAGCGCTGGCGGTAGCGGTCATAGGCGTGCTGGTCATGCGACTGCGAGAATTCCTTCTTGCCGGTCATATGCGCGTCGACCGCCTCGTGGTCGGCCATCGTGACGGCATAGCGCGTGTAATAGGCCTGCGCCTCTTCCATCGTCGGGCGGCAGACGACATGCGCGACCGTATAGACGCCGACGTTGCGGCCGACCTTGTCGGCACGTTCGCTGATGTCGGTGACATGCTTGCCGGCATCACTCATCTCGGAGAAGGTCGTGAACAGATAATCGCATCGGGCGGCGGCGAAGTCGCGGCCGGGGCCTCCGAAAGCGGCATTCATGGTCACTGGAAGCGGCACCTGCAGGCTGGCCGGCCGGCTCACCGCCTCCTTCAGGCGATAGTAGGCGCCCTCATAATCGAGCGGCTCGCTCGAAGCGTAAAGCCGCTCCAGGATCTCGATCCATTCGGCCGCCTGGTCGTACCCCTTCTCGACCAGCGGCGTGCCGAACATCCCGAATTCCTTCGGGTTCCAGCCGCAGACGATGTTGAGCCCCGCGCGGCCCTGGCTGATATGGTCGACGGTGGCAAGCGCCTTGGCGGCGTAGAGCGGGTGTACCAGCGGCACATGCACCGTCATGAACAGGCCGATCTGCTCGGTCGCCGCGGCAAGGGCTGCCGCCCAGGTGAAGGTCTCGAAGGAGAATTCGCGCACCTTGTTGCGGCCGCCGAAGCCACGCCAGCGCGCGATCGGCAGCATGAACTCCAACCCGGCGCGGTCGGCGATCTGGGCCGCCGTCAGATTGTCCTGCCAGCTTGCCGTCCAGCGCTCCGGCACGTCGGTAATGGCAAGCCCGCCATCCGCATTGGTCGAGAAGACGCCAAGCTTCAGTCTGTTCGGGCCATGCAGGGGATGCGCTTTGATCATCTTGGAAACTCTCGGGCGGAACGCCACACGCTAGGCCGGCGTGAAAATATTTCAAGCATGAAATAGCTTCGCCTCGTCGTCGTTTGTGGATATGGATTGGGCAACATGAAAAGGGGATCGGCATGAGCGAGTTCCGCCAGAAATGCATCAGCAGGACCAACCTCGTCGGGTCCTTTGCCGCCATTCCCCATCCGGTCGCCGTCGAGGTGATGGCATCGTCCGGCCTCGATTTCCTCTGCATCGACTGGGAACATGCGCAGATTTCGCGCGAGACGATCGAAGCCATGGTGCGGGCGGCCGACGTGCATCGCGTGCCGGCCATGGTGCGCGTTCCCGGCCATGCGCCGGAGGCGATCCAGGCGGCGCTGGACAGCGGCGCGCAGGGCGTGCTCGTGCCGCGTGTCTCCACCGCAGAGCAGGCGGCGATGGCCGTCAAGGCCTCGCGCTATCCGCCGCTCGGCGAGCGCGGCGTCGGCCCCGGACGCGCCGCCGGCTATGGCTATCGCATCCCCGAATATCTTGCCGTCGCCAATGGGCGGATCGTCGTCGCGGTCCAGGTCGAGACAGCGGAAGGTCTCGCCAGCATCGAGGCGATCGCGGCCGTCGACGGCATCGACCTGATCTTCGTCGGCGCGGGCGATCTCTCGGTGTCGATCGACGCAGTCGGGCCTGCCGGCACAGACAAGCTCAATGCGGCGATCAAGAGCATCATCGGCGCAGCGCTGGCACAGGGCAGGACCGCCGGCATATTCTGCGCCAGCCCGCAGAATGTCGGCCGATGGGGCGCCCTCGGCGCGAGCTTCTTCATGCTGGCCAGCGACACGATGTTTCTTGGCGCCGGCGCGGCGGCCAATTTTGCCGCGGCGCGCGACGAGCTGGCGTAAAAGGGACGCGACCCGCATCCGTTGGGCAGCAGGGGCGCCAAATTTTTTTAAGCTTAAAACTTTTGCCTTGAAAAGCGCGGCACTTTGGATAGCATCCTGATGGCGGCTGCCACGGCAGGTTTTCCTGTCAGTCCGTCGCCGCCCGGGTGGAAGGGGTTTCAGTCCTTGTCGTTTGTGTTGCCCCAGTCGTCGTCCAGTGCGCGCTATGCCTTCGATGGCGTTCGCGCCCAGATTCGCGACCTGCACACGGAAAACATCGCCAACCTCGCGGTCCGCGCGCGGGAGCTCGGCGACGTCATCGCGCTCTGGTACGGCGAAGGCGATGTGGTGACGCCGGCCTTCATCCGCGACGCGGCAAAAGCGGCCTTCGACGAAGGCCTGACCTTCTACGTCCCCAACATGCGCGGGCATGGCCCGCTGAACGAAGCGCTGTCGGAATACCAGACGCGCATCCATGGCCGCCCGATCCCGATCGCACGCACCACGGTAACGCCGGGCGGCATGCAGGCGCTGTATCTTGCCCTGGAGCTGCTCGTCGATACCGGCACCAATGTCGTCTATGTCGCGCCGCAATGGCCCAACATCCACAACTCCATCCACCTGATCGGCGGCGAGCCGCGGCCGTTCGCCCTCGACTTCAAGGATGATTGGCGGCTCGACCTCGACCGGCTGTTCGCCACCTGCGACGCGCGCACCCGCGCGATCTTCCTGTCGACGCCGTCGAACCCGACCGGCTGGACCGCGTCACGCGAGGAGATGCAGGCGCTGCTGGACTTCAGCCGGCGCACCGGCATCTGGATCATTTCCGACGAGGTCTATGGCCGGCTCTATTTCGACGGCGACGTCGCGCCCTCGATCCTGCAGATCGCCGAGGACGGCGACCGGGTGCTGTCGGTCAACAGTTTCTCGAAAGCCTGGGCGATGACCGGCTGGCGCATAGGCTGGCTGGCGCATCCGTCGGGCGTGGCCGACCAGCTCGGCGCCATGACGCAATACATCAACAGCGGCACCGCCGCGCCGATCCAGGCCGGCGCCGTGGCGGCGATCCGCCAGGGCGAGCCGCTGGTCGAAGACATCAGGCAACGGATCAGGACCGGCCTCGACCTCGCTTATGACCGGCTGGCCCGGATCCCCGGCGTCATCCTGCCGAGAAAACCGCGCGGCGGCATGTACGCATTCTTCGCCATGGAGGGCGAAGCCGATGCGCGGCAGGTCTGCGCCAGGATCCTGGAGACGGCGCGCGTCGGGCTGGCGCCCGGTCACCTGTTTGGAAATTCGGCGGCGGCATTCCTGCGCATGTGTGTGTGCCGCGACAGCGTTCAGATAGAAACGGCGCTCGAGCGCATGGTCGCCGCCATGAATTGACGCCCCGCTGGGAGGCGGGACGGCAACAAACCGTGCGGGGCGAGCCCCGCCCGATCGACAACAGAGGGAAGACCCAGAGGGAAAACCAATGAGCTTTACGCGTCGCAATCTGCTTGTTCTGGCCGCCGCCATCGGCATCGCCGCCGGCCCCGCCACCGCCTATGCCGCCGATGTGCTCAATGTAGGCGCCTACCCGACCAATCCGCCTTTCGAATACAAGAACGAGAGCGGCACTTTCGAGGGCTTCGAGGTCGACATTGTCAACGAAGCGGCCAAGCGCATCGGCATGACCACCGATATCGCCGATCTCGGCTTCCAGGCGCTGTTCGCGGCTGTCAGTTCCAACCGCATCGATGTCGCAATCTCGTCGATCACCATCACACCGGAGCGGTTGAAGACGCTCTCCTTCACCCAGCCCTACTATGATTCCGACATGGGCATCGCCACCAAGACCGACAGCGCGATCAGCAAGGAAGCCGACCTCAAGGGCAAGGTCGTCGGCGTGCTCTCCGGCTCGACCGGCGAGACCTGGGTCAAGGACCATCAGGCAGCCGACGGCTTCAGCGACGTCAAGGGCTACGACACGCAGCAGAACCTGCTGCTCGACCTCAGCGCCGGCCGCGTCGATGCCGCCGTCAGCGACATCCCCGGCATGCAGTATTCGTTCCAGAAGATGAAGGACCTCGTCGTCAAGGAACGCATCAAGACCGGCGAGCAGTACGGCTTGATGATGAGCAAGGACCATCCGCTGCTCGGCAAGCTCAACGACGCGCTGAC
>NZ_RZSA01000604.1:0-4164 GCF_003998075.1 Mesorhizobium sp. M2A.F.Ca.ET.037.01.1.1
CCATCATGTTCATGAACATGATGGTGATGCCGGCAATGAAAGCCACCATCGAGCCCACGGACAGGTCCAGGCCGCCCGACGAGATGACGAATGTCGCGCCAACGGCGATGATGGCGACATAGGCGCTGCGCGTGATCACGTTGCTGAGGTTCGTTGCGGACAGGAAGTCGGGATTGACCAGGAATCCCAGCGCAAGCAGCGCCGCAAGCGCAAGGAACGGGCCGGCGTCGGCCCATGAGAATTGGTATTGCCGCTCGCTTCGCGCCGGCGCGGACTGGGTAAGCGCTGTCACTTTGTTCCTCCCTGGGCGACGTGCGCACGCGAGCTGGTTGCCAGCAGCGCGATGTTGCTCTCGGTCATCGTTTCGCCCGAGACTTCGCCGCTGATCCTGCCCTCGCGCATGACGATGACGCGGTCACAGATGCCCACCAGTTCCTGCATCTCCGAGGAAATGACGATGCAGGCTTTGCCCTGCCTCACGAGATCCTGGATGAAGCCGTAGATCTGCGCCTTGTTGGCGATGTCGATGCCGCGGGTCGGCTCGTCGATGATGACGACGGACGGATCGCTCAGGAGCACCTTGGCGAGCAGAAGCTTCTGCTGATTGCCGCCGGAGAGCTGCCCGGCCCGCGCGCCAAGGCTCTTCAGGCGAATGTCGTAGCTGGAGATTGCCTGCGCCAAGGCCCGCGCTTCGCGATCGCGTCTTACGATGAGACCGGGATGGAAGCTGGCGAGGGCGGACAGAGTGAGGTTCGGCCCGAGACGCTCCTGCAGGAGCAGGCCCTTGCCCTTGCGGTCCTCGGTCAGATAACCGATGCCGGCTTCTATGGCTTCGCGCTGGGAGCGTATCCGAACCGGAGCGCCGTTGAGTTCGACCGTAGCGATTCCCGGCCGGAGTCCGAGCATTCCTTCGAACAGCTCCGTTCGCCCGGCGCCGATCATTCCGGCGAAGCCCAGAATCTCGCCTTTGTGCACGGTGAACGACACGTCCTCGACGAAGCCTGGAACCACGGCGTTGCGGACGCTCAGCATCGGCTCGTTTGTCCGCGTCACCTGCTTTTGGGGATAAAGCGCGTTGAGCTCGCGGCCCACCATCAGCCGCGCCATGTCGATCTGCGTCAGTGTATGGCCCGGATAGGTGCCAACCAATTTGCCGTCGCGCAGGACGCTGACCTTGTCGGCCAGCCGCTGCACCTCGTCGAGCCGGTGGCTGATATAGAGGACCGCGATGCCGCGTGCCTTGAGTTCGAAGATGATGGTGAGGAGACGCTCGACTTCTCCCCCCGTCAGCACGGCTGTCGGCTCATCGAAGATGACCACCCGATGCTCGTCGAGCAAGGCACGGGCTATCTGCACCAGTTGGCGATCCGCCAACGAGATGTCGCGCACGAGAGACGTGGCCGAGACCTCGCAGCCCAGCTCCGCGAGCTTTGCCGCAGCGAGGCGGCGCATGCGCGCATCATCGACAAGGCCACCCTTGGTGAGCTCGCGGCCGAGGAAAAGATTGTCGGTGACGCTCAGCGCATCGGCGAGCAGGATCTCCTGATGCACCAGGGCGATGCCGGCGGCCTGAGCCTGGTCCGGCCTGCTGAAGCGCACCCGGTGCCCCGCCATGGACAACGTGCCTTCGGTCGGCTCGATGTAACCGGACAGCAGCCGCATGAATGTCGACTTACCGGCGCCGTTCTCGCCGATGATCGCATGGATCTCGCCGGGCTGGATGTCGAGCGTGACATCCGACAGCACGGTGACGGCGCCGTACTGCTTGGACAGCCCCTCGGCGCACAGCACCGCGGGGCCAACCGGAAGGCCGGCTGCGGGCGCAACAGCGCTATCTCCGTCGATGCGGGCGGCAAGGGAGCGGTTACTCGAAGGCGGGCAGGAGGCGGTCCCGCGAATTCTCAATGTGCACGTGCATCGCCTTCTCGGCGGCATGCGCGTCGCCGGCCGCGAAAGCAGCGAGAATCGCCTCGTGCTCATCCAGCGCTTCTTCGGTGACGCGCGAGTGGTACATCAGGCGGAAAATGTGGAAATGCGTATGCTGGTGGTTCAGCGTCTCGCGGATGAGCTCGTTCTGCGCGAACTCCATGATCTTGTCGTGGAAGATCGCGTCCTGCCGCGCGAAATTGGAATAGCGCAGGCGCTCGTCCTTCCCCACCCGCCGCGCCATCACGCCCGCCGCTTCCTGCAACACCGCGAGGCGCTCTTCGTCCAGCGCTGCCGTAGCCTTGGCGGCGGCAGCGGGCTCCAACAGAAGGCGCAGCTCGTAAAGCTCGTCAAACCGGCGCCGGGTGATTTGCGGGGCGGCGCGATAGCCGATCAGGTGGGTTTTGACCACCAGGCCCTCCCCCTCCAACCGCCCGAGCGCTTCGCGGATGGGCGTGTGTGAAACGTCGAATTCCCTGACGAGGTTGTCGACGGTGATGCGCGATCCCGGCGGAATCTTCAGCGACATCAATTGCGCGAAGATTGCTTCGTAAACATCGCCCGCCAAGCTGTTGGCGCGCTGGATGCGGCCGCTTGAGCGAGCTTCGGTTTCAACCGTCAGGTCGGGATTTTCCATCGGTTACCTCTTGACAGGAGCAAGGCCTAACATGATGCTCCGGCCAATTCAATAGGATATCCTATACGATTTTATAGAGGATACGAACGGATGGGCTATGAACCGCACTCCGCACTCAATGACGCGGGCAAGAAGCCGACAAATCACCGGCCTGCGAACTGAAGGCGGCCCCTACCGATGATCACGACGTTTTTTCATCAGTCTCTTTCGAAAGATCTCGATCCATGACCCTCTTTGCAGCCGCGCGCCTCCCGCGCGAAATCCTCTTCGGCAAAGGCCAGCGCCATGCGCTGCCTGCCATTGCCGGCCGGCATGGCCAGCGCGCATTCATCTGCACCGACGAAAGGCTCGCCGGCACGCCTGAGTTCATCGAGATGCTCGATGGGTTGAAGGCTGCCGGGATCGACACGCTCGTCCACGACCGCACCTTGCCGGATGTGCCGCGCGACAGCGTCGGCGCCTGTATCGCGGAGGCGAAGGATTTCAGGCCGGACATGGTGATCGGCGTCGGGGGCGGCAGTTGCCTCGACATGGCCAAATGCGCCGGGCTGCTCATCAGCCATGGCGGCAAGCTCCAGGACTATTATGGTGAGTTCAAGGTGCCGGGCCCTACCCTTCCTCTTATCGCTGTGCCGACCACGGCCGGCACGGGTTCCGAAGTTACTCCCGTCGCGGTGATCTCCGACCCGGAGCGGACGCTGAAGGTCGGTATCTCCAGCCCACATCTCATCGCCGCGGTTGCGCTGTGCGACCCGGACCTGACAGCGACCTGCCCGCCATCACTGACCGCCATCGCCGGTGCCGACGCGCTGACGCATGCGATCGAGGCCTTCACCGCGGCAAGGCGCGGCGCCGATGCCGATCTGGCGCAACACCATGTCTTCGTCGGCAAGAGCGCGCTGACCGATCATTTCGCCCTTCTGGCGATCAGGCTCCTCGGCCGCAGCCTCGAAGCAGCCTATCGCGATGGGTCGAACGAAAATGCACGGGCCGATGTCATGATGGGAGCGCTGGCCGCCGGCTGCGCCTTCGGCACGGCGGGAACCGCCGCCGCCCATGCGGTGCAGTATCCGGTCGGCGCGCTCACCCACACGCCGCATGGCCTGGGCGTCGCCACGATGCTCCCCTATGTGATGCGCTACAACCTGTCGGCGGCAACCTCGGAGATCGCAGAAATCGGCATTGCGCTTGGCCTGCCGCGCCAGGACCGCGATGCCGGTCAGCTGGCCGATGCCGCAATCACGGAAGTCGCGCGACTGTTCAACGCCATCGGTATCACCCGGACGCTGGCTGACCTCGGTCTTGCCGAGGACAAGATCGACTGGACGGCGGAACAGGCGCTTGGCATCGACCGGCTGATCAAGAACAATCCCCGCCCCTTCGACCTGCCCGCGATGCAGCGCCTGGTCAGGGCTGCTTACAGCGGCGACATGTCGGCCGCGGCAATGTGAGGGAAGGAGCCCGATTGCAATGAACATTTCCCACCTAACAGTTGATCAGGATTCCGACATGTCCGAATACATCCCGTTCTCGCAAGGCCTTTACATCGGCGGGAAATGGCGACCCTCCTCCGACGGCCGCGTCATCGCAGTGGTTGACCC
>NZ_RZSA01000605.1:0-4160 GCF_003998075.1 Mesorhizobium sp. M2A.F.Ca.ET.037.01.1.1
ATGGGCCATATGTATGCATAAGGCCAATGATTGCAAACCGCCCCGCGGCGAAGGCCGATAGTGGCCGGAATGGCAACTGGCAATCGCCGGATCATGCTGATAGAAGGCTTTCGTTTTCAAGCCCGGGGCCCCGATCAGGGCAATAAGGACACGACGATGACGCGTTCGGCCGAAGTCAGCCGCAAGACCAGGGAAACCGAGATTTCGGTCTCGGTCCATGTCGACGGCAAGGGCAAGGCCGACATTTCGACCGGCGTCGGCTTCTTCGACCATATGCTCGACCAGCTGTCGCGCCACTCGCTGATCGACATGACCATCAAGGCCAAGGGCGACCTGCATATCGACGACCACCACACGGTCGAGGATACGGGGATCGCGATCGGCCAGGCGCTGAGCAAGGCGTTGGGCGAGCGGCGCGGCATCATGCGCTACGCCTCGATCGACCTTGCCATGGACGAGACGCTGACCCGCGCGGCGATCGACGTGTCCGGCCGGCCGTTTCTGGTCTGGAACGTCGGCTTCTCCTCGCCGAGGATCGGCACGTTCGATACCGAACTGGTGCGCGAGTTCTTCCAGGCTCTGGCGCAGAATGCCGGCATCACGCTGCATGTGACCAACCATTACGGCGCCAACAACCATCATATTGCCGAGACCTGCTTCAAGGCGGTGGCGCGCGTGCTGCGGGCAGCACTCGAGCCAGATCCGCGCCAGCCGGATGCCGTGCCTTCCACCAAGGGATCGCTGAAAGGATAGGCTATGGCGATCTATGTCGTGATGGAGCCGCCGGCCGGCAAAAAAGCCGAGGACGTCCATTTTGTGCGCGACAGCTTCACCTGGCTCGGTTTCCTGTTCTCGCCGCTCTGGCTCGCCTGGAACCGGCTGTGGATCGAGGCGGTGTTGGCCTTCGTCGTCATGGCGGTGTTGTCGGCGCTCGGTGAGAGGCTCGGGCTCGAATGGGCCGGATCAATGCTGTCACTGCTGGTCTCGCTCTATGTCGGCTTCGAAGGCCAGGCCCTGCGCATCGCGACTCTGCGGCGGCGCGGCTGGCGCGAATGGGGCGTGGTCGAGGCCGGCGATCTCGCCGATGCCGAGATACGCTTTGCGGCGGAGGTCGATGACCATGAGCCAGAGCCAACGCCAATGCCGCGCATCATACCGGACGCGTCGCTGGCGCGACCGCCGCAAACCGGCATGGCGCTGGGCCTGACCCATACGCCTGGAAGGCCCTGACATGCGGGTAGCCATCATCGACTACGGCTCGGGCAATCTGCGCTCGGCCACCAAGGCTTTCGAGCGCGCCGCGCGCGAGGGAGGCATTGCAGCGACGATCGAGCTGACGGCCGATGCCGAGCGGGTGCGTTCCGCCGACCGCATCGTGCTGCCGGGCGTCGGCGCCTATGCCGACTGCGCCGCCGGCCTGCACGCGGTGCCAGGCATGTGGGAGGCGGTGGAGGAAGCGGCAATCGCCAAGGGGCGGCCGTTCCTCGGCATCTGCGTCGGCATGCAGTTGATGTCGCAACGCGGGTTGGAAAAGACCATCACCAAGGGCCTTGGCTGGATCGCCGGCGACGTCAAGGAGATTCAGCCCTCCGATCCAACGCTGAAAATCCCGCAGATCGGCTGGAACACGATCGACCTTATCCGCCCCCATCCGCTGTTTTCCGGCATCGAGACCGGCCCGAGGGGACTGCACGCCTATTTCGTCCATTCCTATCATCTGGACGCGAAGAACCCGGACGAGGTGCTGGCGGTTGCCGACTATGGCGGCCCGGTGACGGCGGCGGTCGCCCGCGACAACCTCGCCGGCACGCAGTTCCATCCCGAGAAGAGCCAGGCGCTCGGCCTGGCGCTGATCACCAATTTCCTGAAATGGAGGCCCTGAAAATGAGCAGGAAGGGCTATTGGATGGCGATGATCGATGTCCGCGATCCCGACGTCTACAAGCAGTATATCGAAGCGAATGCCGTCGCCTTCGCGAAATACGGGGCGAAATTCGCGGTCCGCGCGGGCCGCTACGAGAGCCCGGAAGGACCGACCGGCAACCGTCACGTGCTGGTGGAGTTCGAGTCCTACGACAAGGCAATCGAATGCTATCATTCGCCTGAATATCAGCACGCCTCGAAATTCCGGCTCGCCGCTTCGACCGGTCATTTCGTCATCGTCGAGGGCGACTGACCCATGATCCTGTTTCCAGCCATAGACCTCAAGGACGGCAAATGCGTGCGCCTGAAACACGGCGACATGGCCACCGCCACGATCTATAATGACGACCCCGCCGCGCAGGCACGGGCCTTCGAGGACCAGGGCTTCGAGTGGCTGCATGTCGTCGACCTCAACGGCGCCTTCAAGGGCCAGAGCGTCAACAGCGCCGCGGTCGGGGCTATCCTCAGGGCGACGAAGAACCCGGTGCAGCTCGGCGGCGGAATCCGCACCTTGCCGCAGATCGAAGACTGGCTGGACCGCGGCCTGACGCGCGTCATCCTCGGCACCGTGGCCGTGCGCGAACCCGAACTCGTCAAGGAAGCGTGCAAGGCTTTTCCGGGAAAAATCGCAGTCGGCATCGACGCCAAGGGCGGCAAGGTGGCCGTCGAGGGCTGGGCCGAAGCCTCCGAGCTCGGCGTCATCGAGCTGGCCAGGAAATTCGAGGGCGCCGGCGTTGCCGCTATCATCTACACCGACATCGACCGCGACGGCGTGCTGACCGGCATCAACTGGGATTCGACCATCGACCTCGCGGAAGCGGTTTCCATTCCCGTGATCGCATCCGGCGGCCTCGCCTCGATTGCCGACATCGTGCGCATGACCATGCCCGACGCGCAAAAACTCGAAGGCGCGATCTCGGGCCGCGCCCTATATGACGGACGTATCGACCCGGCCGAGGCACTGGCGATCCTGCGCGGCGAACGGGCGGAGGCAGAATAGTGAACATCTCGATCATCCTGGCATCCTATGACAGCGGCCACTTCCACGGTGGCTGCGGCCAGGGCCCGGACGCGCTCATCTCGGGCGGGCTGGCCGAGGCGCTGAAGCTCGCCGGCCACGACGTCGAGGTGAACGACATCGGCAAGGTGGTCGAGGACGAAGAAGAGCGCGAGATCGGCACCGGCTTTGCCGTCTGCAACGCCGTTTCAGGCGAAGTTCGCATGGCGCTGGACAAGAAGCGGTTTCCGATCGTGCTGGCCGGCAACTGCCTGACCGCCGCCGGCGCCGTGGCAGGCGCCGGCGCCGACGCCATCATCTGGGCCGACCAGCATGGGGACCTCAACACGCCGGAGACCACCACAACGGGCTTCCTCGACGGCATGGCGCTGGCCACCGTGCTCGGCCTCTGCTGGCGGCGGATGGCGAACCAGATCCCCGGCTTCAAGCCAGTCGATCCGTCGCGCAGCGTCCTAGTCAACGCGCGCGACCTCGACGCCGCCGAAAGAGAACTGCTGGAAAAGCTGCCGATCGTCCGGACCGAATGCCCCGACTGGAAGAGCGCTGCGCAGAGACTGAAAGCCGACGGCGCACGCCCGGTCCACATGCATGTCGATCTCGACGTGCATGACCCCGAGAAGCTGCAGGCCAACCGCTACACCACGCCCGGCGGCCCGGTGCCGGAGCAAGTGCGCATGGCGATGTGCGGCCTTGCCGGTCCGCTTGCCATCGCCGGGCTCACCATTTCCGCCTACGATCCGGCCTTCGACCCCAAGGGCGACGTGCCGCCGCTGGTCGGCGAGCTGGTGGTCGACCTGCTGTCCACCCTGGAAAGCAAGTGATGCTGAAAGCCCGCGTCATCCCCTGCCTGGACGTCAAAAACGGCCGCGTGGTCAAGGGCGTCAATTTCGTCGACCTCATCGACGCCGGCGATCCGGTCGAAGCCGCCAAGGCTTATGATGCCGCGGGCGCCGATGAGCTGTGCTTCCTCGACATCACCGCCTCGTCGGACAATCGCGAGACGATCTTCGACGTGGTCGCCCGGACCGCCGAGCAATGCTTCATGCCGCTCACCGTCGGCGGCGGCGTGCGCCAGGTGGCCGATATCCGCAAGCTGCTTCTGGCCGGCGCCGACAAGGTGTCGATCAACACGGCGGCGGTGAAGAACCCCGATTTCGTCACGGAGGCCGCCGACAAGTTCGGCAACCAGTGCATCGTCGTGGCCATCGACGCCAAGAAGG
>NZ_RZSA01000606.1:0-4157 GCF_003998075.1 Mesorhizobium sp. M2A.F.Ca.ET.037.01.1.1
CCTTGTGGGGGAGATGTCCGGCAGGACAGAGGGGGGCGCGAAGGAACGCCGACCTATGCCTCGTCATTCTAGGGCGAGGCAAGGAGCGAAGCGACGCGCGCAGACCCTAGAATCCATGCCGATACCTTGGTCAAGAAATGCAACGGTCCGGAATAGTCGCCGTCAGCAGCATCAACTGAGAGAAATCGCTGAAGCGCCGGTCGCGCCAACGGCACGGGTGATCGAGAAGACCAATCCAGAAGGGTGCGAGTTGCTTCACGGGATTGGCCGATGAACGTTCTGGACCGTGGTGGCTCTCAACCGTCACGGCATGGATTCTAGGGTCTGCGCGCGTCGCTTCGCTCCTTGCTTCGCCCTAGAATGACGAAGTGAAAGAGGGCGCCCCCCTCTGGCCTGCCGGCCATCTCCGCCACAGGGGGGAGATTAAGCGCTCCGTCGACGGTGATCCCCTAAATCAACTTCTCCAGCGTAATCGGCAGATCCCGCACCCGCTTCCCCGTCGCGTGGAACACCGCGTTCGCAATCGCCGGCGCGATGCCCACGATCGCCAGTTCCCCAACCCCCTTGCCGCCGAGGGCGGAGGAGTGCGGGTCGGGGATGCCGACCGAGATCGTCTGGATGTCGGGAATGTCGGCATTGGTCGGCAGCATGTAGTCGGCGAAATTGCCGTTGACGATGCGGCCGTGGCGGCGGTCGACGATGCCTTCCTCGAGCAGCGCCTGGCCGATACCCATGATGATGCCGCCCTTCCACTGGCTTTCCGCCAGCTTGGGATTGTAGAGCCGGCCCGAATCCAGCGCCGACACCACGCGCGACACGCGCACCGTGCCGAAATCCTCATCCACCCGCACCTCGACGAAATGCGCGCACCAGGAATGGCGCGACCAGTCGCCCTCTGTGTGCGGGATCGACTTGGCGATGGTCGTGTAGTTCGCGTAGCGCTCCTCAGCTGTCGTGCTGGCTGGCAGCGTATCGCCCTTGGCCTCGATCTGCTCACGGCCGACAGCAGTCATGAACTCGGCGATCGACAGCTCCGGTCCTTCGCCGCGCGGCGAGGCGATGCGGCCGTCCCGCACTTGCAGCGTGTTCGCCTGCAGCTTCTGGAACGGCGAGCGCGGATCGGAGAGCGCCAGGCCGATGAGCTCGTCCAGCGCCTGGCCGGCCGCCTTGTAGACGGCGCCGGTCATGACGCCCGCCAGGCGCGAGCCGCCGGTGACGCCCGCGCGGGCGAAGTGGGAATCCCCGAGCTTCACCGACACGCGTTCCACCGGAACGCCGAGCGTCTCGGCCGCCGTTTGCGCCAGGATCGTGTAGGTGCCCTGACCCATGTCAATGGAGGAGCTTTCGACCACGACCGAACCGTCGGCGAGGATCTTCACCACCGCCTCGCCATGCGCGCGCCGCACCGGATACGTGCCGGCGGCCATGCCCCAGCCGACGAGCTGACGGCCGTCGCGCATCGAGCGTGGCGCCGCCGAGCGCTTCGCCCAGCCGAAGGCTTCGGCGCCGGCGGCAAAGGCCTCGCGCAACTGGCGCGTCGACCACGCCTTCTTCGCGTGTGGATCCTGTTCGGCATAATTGATCAGCCGCATCTCCAGCGGATCGATGCCGAGCTCATGAGCCAGCTCGTCGATGGCGCATTCGATGCCGAAGGCGCTCGGGTTCTCGCCCGGCGCGCGCTTTGCTCCCGGCACCACCGTGTTCACCCGCACCACATTCTGCTTCGACGAGAAATTCGGCGTGGCATACATGATCGAGGTGACGGAGCCGAGCGGCTCGACCCACATGCCGTCGACCGCGGTTTCGTTGACGCCGCGATGCACGATCGACTGGATCCTGCCATCCCTATCGGCGCCGATCGCCACCGTCTGCCGTGTCGCGGCGCGGCCACCATAGGAGGTGAAATTCTGCGGGCGGTTGAGCACCAGCTTGACCGGCCGCCCCAGCATCTTGGCTGCGGCCGCCGCCACCGCGCTGTGTGCCAGCGCCAGCGCCTTCGACCCGAAACCGCCGCCGATATAGGGCGAGACCAGCCGCACATTCTCGAACGGCACGCCGAACCACTCGGCATAAGTGCGCGCCATCCCGTCAAGCCATTGGCTCGGCTCCCAGATGGTCAGCTCGTCGCCTTCCCAGCGCGCGATCAGCCCATGCGGCTCCATCGCCGCCTGGAACTCGCGCGGCGTGTTGTAGGCCGCGCAGATGCGCACCGGCGCGGCGGCGAAGGCGGCTTCAGCATCGCCCCATTCCTTGGTCATGGCGTCGATCGGGATGCCGTCGCCGGCCTTGCCGTCGCTCAAATCGACGATGGCCGGCGTCTCGTCATACCAGACCTTGACCAGCGCCGCGGCTGCGACCGCCTGCTCGAAGCTCTCGGCTACCACCGCCGCGATATGCTGGCCCGAATAGGTGACCTCGCGGGCGAGGGGGTTGTAGGTCGGCTGCGACGGCGGGTTGCCCAGCCAGTCCGATGCGCCGTTCAGTTCCATGATCGTGTCGGGCGTGAGCACCGCGAGAACGCCAGGCGCGGTCTCGGCCGCGCGGCTGTCGATGGCCGAGACCGTGCCGGCGGCGATTGTAGCGCCGACCAGCACGGCATGCGTCAGCCCTTCGAGCTGCTGCTCGAAGGCGTACTTTGCCGCGCCCGTGATCTTGGCCGGGCCGTCGACGCGCGACAGCCTTCCGCCCACCGCTTCGAGGCGCGCGCTGTCCGACGCGGCGTGCTTCATGTCATGAACGGTCATGCCGTCTCTCCCAATTTGAGGATGGCGCGCGCGATGACGCGCGGCGCCAATGCGATCTTGTAGTGGTTGGCGCCATGGTCGACGGCGCCTTCCATGGCGAGCTCGCTCGCCTCGCGGACGGTCGCTTCGTCGAGCGCCTTGCCCCTTAGCGCGTCCTCGACAGCGCGGACCCGCCACGGCTTCGTCGCGACGCCGCCAAGTGCCACGCGTATGTCACGCACGGTACGGCCATCGCTTTCGAGCTCCAGCCCGACGGCGGCGCTGGCCGCGGCGAATTCATAGGACTGGCGGTCGCGCACCTTGATGTAGGTCGAGCGCCTGGCGGCGGCCGAGCCGGGGATTTCGATGGCCCTGATCACCTCGCCGGGGCGGATGTCGTGCTCCTGCTCGGCGGTGGCGCCCGGCGCAAGGAAGAAATCCTCGACCTTGAGCTTGCGTTCCCCGAGATCGACCTCGGCGTCGAAGGCGACGAGCGCCACCGCGAGATCCCCCGGATAGGTGGCGATGCAGGCTTCGCTCACGCCAAGTACCGCATGGCCGCGCGTCACGCCGCCGATCGCCGAGCAGCCGCTGCCCGGCGCGCGCTTGTTGCAGGCCGGGAAGTTGGCTGGATCACGGAAATAGGGGCAGCGCGTGCGCTGCATCAGATTGCCGCCGATGGTCGCCATGTTGCGCAACTGCGCCGACGCGGCCTGCCACAGCGCTTCCGAGACGGCCGGGAAGTGGCTCTTCACTTGCGGGTTGTCGGCGACATGGCTCATCCTGGCCAGCGCGCCGATGACGGCGCGGTCGGCGGTCACGTCGATGGCGTTGAGCCCTTCGATATGGCTGATGTCGATCACAGTCGAAGGTTCGGCGACGCCGCATTTGGCAAGGTCGATCAGCGTCGTGCCGCCGGCAAGCAGCATCGCGCCGGGCAGGGCGGCCGCATTACGGGCGGCCTCGATACTGTCGGCGCGGAAGTAGGAAAAATCTCTCATGAGCGCAGCTCCTGTGCGGCCTGGCGGACGGCGGCGACGATGTTCGGATAGGCGCCGCAGCGGCAGAGATTGCCGGCCATGTATTCGCGGATTTCCTCGTCGGAACCGGCATGGCCCTCGCGGATGCAGGCCACCGCCGACATGATCTGCCCCGGCGTGCAATAGCCGCACTGGAAGGCGTCCTGTTCGAGGAAGGCGGCCTGCACGGCGTTGAGCGTGCCGTCCTGGTCGGCCAGGCCTTCGATGGTGGTGATCTCGCGGCCTTCGACCTGGGCGGCCAACGTCAGGCAGGCGAGCACGCGCTCGCCGTCGACATGGACGGTACAGGCGCCGCACTGGCCCTGGTCGCAGCCTTTCTTGGTGCCGGTGAGGTGGAGGCGGTCGCGCAGCGCGTCGAGCAGCGTCACGCGCGGCTCGGTCTCCAGCGTATGGT
>NZ_RZSA01000607.1:0-4155 GCF_003998075.1 Mesorhizobium sp. M2A.F.Ca.ET.037.01.1.1
ACGCTGGTGATTGGCGAAAGCCGGCGTGACATCTGATCTCCCCCCTTGTGGGGGAGATGGCCGGCAGGACAGAGGGGGGCGCTGTCCCGCCAGCCTTCAAAGGCCAATGCAATTCGCCGTGCTACATCGCCTTCTCGATCTGGCCGCGGATCTCGCCGTCCTTGTTCTTGGCGGTGTGGACGTTGACATAATATTTGCCGGCCTCGAGATCGGCCGCCTGTGCGTCCGTCAGCGTCGCCGATCCCTTGATTGGGCTCTTCAGCTTCTTGAACGGGATGACCGGGTCCGCGTTCGCGCCCATGTCCGCCGGACCGTGGATGTGGGCAGCCACGG
This sequence comes from Mesorhizobium sp. M2A.F.Ca.ET.037.01.1.1, assembly GCF_003998075.1. Classification (NCBI taxonomy): domain Bacteria; kingdom Pseudomonadati; phylum Pseudomonadota; class Alphaproteobacteria; order Hyphomicrobiales; family Phyllobacteriaceae; genus Mesorhizobium; species Mesorhizobium sp. M2A.F.Ca.ET.037.01.1.1. The sequence continues at coordinate 334 of NZ_RZSA01000607.1, forward strand.
CAGGCCCGCTGAGGCCGGAATATTTGACGTTCCAGCTGAGCTTCTTGCTTGTCGTGTCAAAGGTCAGTGTGGCGGTCCCCTTGCCCTTGGTGGTGACTGGCGGGCTCTGCTGGCCGCCATCGAGCGTCGCCTTGAACTTCATCGTCTCGGCCATGGCCGGCGATGCGAGAAGGAAGGCGGTCGAGACGGCCAAGGCCGAAAGCATCGGCACGGATAGGATGCGCATGAAGAACCTCCGTTGATTGCAGCATCCTCCACGGCTCCCCGACGTGCGGATGCGCCAATCAACGGTTGGGTCGCCGGATGTATCCCGGCACACGATTATTTTACCGCAACACGAAAAAGGGGCGGTCGCCCGCCCCTTTCCACCTTCCGCGTTGAGCGCGGAGCTTACTTGATCGCCTTATCGGTGATCGCGGTCGTGTAAGCGCCGCTTGCCTCCTTGCTGATGATCTTCTGGTCGAGCAGCGCCTTGGCGGTGCGCTCGTAAGCGGCCGGGATCAGCTTGCCGTCGGCGTTGTCGACCAACTTGGCCACTTCCTTCATCATGAACTTCTGGTGGTTCTCGTCCTGGCCGCCGGCGTCGACGACGATTTCCGCCGCCTCGTCGGTGTTCTCGGTGGCGTATTTCCAACCCTTCATCGAGGCGCGCACGAAGCGCACCATCTTGTCCTCGAAGGCCGGATCCTTGAGCTTGTCCTCGAGCGTGTAGAGCCCGTCTTCCAACAGGTCGTTGCCCATGGCCGAGTAGTTGAAGACGATCAGGTCTTCCGGCTTGTAGCCGGCATCCAGCACCTGGCCGTATTCGTTGTAGGTCATGACCGAGATGCAGTCGGCCTGCTTCTGGATCAGCGGCTGCACGTCAAAGCTCTGCTTGAGCACGGTGACGCCGTCCGGGCCGCCATCTGTCTTGAGACCGATCTTGTTCATCCAGGCGTAGAAGGGATATTCGTTGCCGAAGAACCAGACGCCGAGGGTGTGGCCCTTGAAGTCGGCTTCCGTCTTGATCGGTCCGGCCTTGGGGCAGACCAGTTCCATGCCGGCCTTCTTGAAGGGCTGGGCGATGTTGACGAGCCCCACGCCCTTGTCGCGGGCGGCGAGCGCGCCGCCCATCCAGTCGACGATGACATCAGCGCCGCCGCCGGCGATCACCTGCTCGGGCGCGATATCCGGGCCGCCCGGCTTGATGTCGACGTCGAGGCCTTCGGCGTCATAGAAGCCCTTGGCCTTGGCGACATAATAGCCGGCGAACTGGGCCTGCGTGACCCATTTCAATTGCAGTGTAACCTTGTCGGCGGCCATCGCCTGGAAGGCGGCCAGCGACATGGCGCCGGCCAAAGCGGAAATCAGCAGTCTTTTCATGTTTTTACCCTCTGAAGTTAGTGCCCAAACCCACCGCCCCTATCCACCTCGGACAGAGGGATGCCAAAACGTGACGGCTCTCTCGATGAGAGCGACCACGCCATAAAAGACCGAACCCGCCAGTGCTGCAACTGCGATTTCGGCCCACACCATGTCGATGTTCATCCGCCCGACTTCCGTCGAGATGCGGAATCCCATGCCGACCACTGGCGTGCCGAAGAACTCCGCGACGATGGCGCCGATCAGGGCCAGAGTCGAGTTGATCTTCAGCGCATTGAAGATGAAAGGCATTGCCGCCGGCAGCCTGAGCTTGACCAGCGTCGGCCAATAGCCGGAAGCATAAGTGCGCATCAGGTCGCGCTCCATATGCCCGGAAGCGGCCAGCCCCGCGACCGTGTTCACCAGCATCGGGAAGAAGGTCATGATGATCACGACCGCGGCCTTAGACGGCCAGTCGAAGCCGAACCACATGACCATGATCGGCGCCACGCCGATGATCGGCAGCGCCGAGACCATATTGCCGATCGGCAGCAGCCCGCGCCTTAGGAACGGCACGCGGTCGGCGAGGATCGCGATGGCGAAGCCGGCGAGGTTGCCAACGACATAACCGATCAGCACCGCCTTGAAGATCGTCTGCCGCACATCCGAGCCCAGGATCGGCAGCGAGTTGGCGATGCGTGCGCCGATGGCGCTTGGCGGCGGCAACAGGATGAAGGGGATGCCTGCGCCGCGCGTCACCGCTTCCCAGATAATCAGGATCCACGCGCCGAAGATCGCCGGGATGATCAGGCGCAAGGCGTTCCTCGCGACGCTTTGGTTGGGACGCAACGAAGACAACAGCGCAACGCAACGCCAGGCGAGCAGCCAGGCGGCGGCAAGCAGCAGGAAATACGGCGCCAGCGCCGTGCCCTCGAAACCGGCTATGCCCTTGATCAGCAGCCAGGCTGCGGCATGGGCGCCGACGAACAACACGATCGCCTCAAAGATCGGGGTGAGCTTGACCATCGAGACAAGCGCCGCAAGGAGCAGCAGCCCGATGATCAACCCCTTTGCGCCCATATAGGGATAGGCAACGGTTGCGGTCGGATCCGCCAGCGCGGCTGCCTCCGGCTTCGTCATCGCGCCAAGCGCAAAGGCGGTGAGGCAAAGCAGGATTGCCAGCACTGATTGCCAGGATGGCTTCAGCCAAGTCATGCCGGCCTCCCGCCCATGGCGCGGTCGACGAGGCGCCCGGCAATGCCGACCACCATCACCAGCAGCGCCGCGACGATGGAGCCTGCGACCAGGGCCGACCAGATATCGATGGTCTGGCTGTAATAGGCGCCCGCGAGCAGCTTGGCGCCGATGCCGGCGACGGCGCCCGTCGGCAACTCGCCGACGATGGCGCCGACCAGGCTCGCCGCCACCGCCACCTTCATCGAGGTGAACAGGAACGGCACCGAGGCCGGCACGCGCAGTTTCCAGAAGGTCTGCGACGCACTGGCATTGTACGTATGCATCAAATCGAGATGCATGAGCTCGGGCGAGCGCAGGCCTTTCACCATGCCGACCGCGACCGGAAAGAACGACAGATAGGTCGAGATCAGCGCCTTGGGGATCAGTCCGGTGATGCCGATCGCCGCCAGCACCACGATGATCATCGGCGCCACCGCCAGGATCGGAATGGTCTGCGAGGCGATGATCCACGGCATCAGGCTGCGGTCGAATGTCGCCACATGCACGATGCCCACGGCAATGAGGATGCCGAGCGCGGTGCCGAAGGCGAAGCCGAGCAGCGTCGAGGACAATGTCACCCAGGCGTTGTAGACGAGGCTGCGGTTCGAGGTGACGGACCGCAGAAAAGTGTTCTCAAAGAAATTCACCGCCACCTGGTGCGGCGCCGGCAGCGTCGGCTTCGGCTGCGACAGCGTTTTGCCGATGAACTCGACCGTGCCGGGCGTCTCATTGCCTCGTTGATCGAGATCGCGCTGGAACGGCGCGTTGAGGATGACGGCAAAGACGTACCAGAGCACCACCACGCCGGCGAGGATGGTGGTGACGGGGATGATTTTCGAGCGGAAGCTATCCATCTAGCGCCGCCCTTCTCCTCTCCCCTGCGGGGAGAGGGTGGCCTGAGCGAAGCGAAGGCAGGGCAGCTTGAACTGGGGTGCCGTGGCGCACCCGCTCTTCGTCATCCTAGGGCGGAGCAAGGAGCGAAGCGACGCAGCGCAGACCCTAGGATCCATGCCGTTACTTCGACGCTCCGCATCGGTCCAGAATAAGACTCCCTGCGTTCTGCGGCGGTTAGCGACCATTCTGCACCGTTTGGACCCTTCGGCCGACGTCACGGCATGGATCCTAGGGTCTGCGCTCCGCTTCGCGTCGCTCCGCCCTAGGATGACGAAGGCGTGGCGGCGGCGTCCGCACTCATTCGCCCTCCCGTCAATCATCATAGCTGTGCCCAGCCCTCAACCCATCCCG